>JBDTTC010000038.1:0-4074 GCA_039930825.1 Arenimonas sp. | reverse complement strand
CACGTTGAACGCTTACGACAGATGCAATGTCATTACGCTGATTATCATTATTGTAGCTGCCGTTATTTCGGTAGTCCTGAGCTGCAACAAAGCTGGTGCCTGCAGTGGCAGTGATTGCCAAGGCGAGAAGAGTGATCGAGATACGTTTCATGTTTTTTGCTCCAAACGCCATTGGGGCGCGTGAGTCACGGTACCTTTTTATACTTAACACGAGCCTGAACAAACCTCCTGACATAAATCCGTGTTTATGATTCCTACAGCTAGTTGAAGGCTGCGTAACCATTGATGTGGATGAGTTAACGAGCGCACAGATAAACGGATAGTGCATTTTCAGTCGCCCAATATTTTTTCAAATGCAAGACAAGCGGCTTGGTACGTATGCTGAAATGCTTCTGGAATGACCACTTGAAATCGTCACGTCTTGTCAAATTTGTGCATGAATTAGTTGATGTGGCTGAGTTTGGTTAATAATACGAATCTGTCCAATATAGAAACCGCGTGAAATGAAAACCCCTAAGGGTCTGCAAGCTTTGATCGATGACGGTGTCATCGATGAAGTAATGCGACCACTAAAAAGTGGCAAGGAAGCCTCGGTTTATGTCGTGCGCTCGGGCGATGAGGTTCTATGCGCGAAGGTTTACAAGGACATGGCACAGCGCAGCTTCCAGGCACGTGTGCAGTATCAAGAAGGCCGAAAGGTGCGCGGCAGCCGGCAAGCTCGTGCGATGAGCAAGGCAACAAAGTTCGGACGCAAGGAACAGGAAACGGCCTGGAAAAATACCGAGGTTGATGCCTTGTATCAATTAGTCGATGCGGGAGTGTGCGTACCTAAACCACATGGTTATTTCCATGGTGTACTTTTGATGGAGTTGGTGACAGATGAAGCAGGGCACAGCGCCCCTCGTCTGGGTGAAGTAGAGCTAACTGCAGAAGAAGCACGCTGGTTCCACGGTGAACTAATGGGTGATGTTGTGCGTATGCTGTGTATCGGAATGATTCACGGTGATTTATCGGAATACAATGTACTGGTCGCCCCGTTCGGACCGGTCATTATTGATTTTCCGCAAGTGGTTAGCGCGGCGGGTAATAATGCAGCACGAGTCATGTTGTTGCGTGACGTATATAATTTGCGCGATAGCCTTGCCCGTTTTGCACCAGAACTCAAGGACTCACATTACGGCGAAGAGATGTGGGCCCTGTACGAAAAAGGCGAGCTCCGGCCCGATACTGTTTTGACCGGAGCGTTTATTTTTGATGAACACAGCGCAGACTTGCAAGCCATCATGATGTCGATCGAAGATGCCCGACAAGAAGCGATTATTCGGCAGCAGGGTCGCGAGGAAGCTGCCGAACGAGATTGATTCAAAGCTAGTTGCAATCAGACTCGTTTTTCTCCCATCATATCCACATGAACGATACAAATGAGCTGGAATTTTTGGGTGACATTGGCATTTTTCGGCCTGTTGGGTCATACCGTTTTCAGCAAGTCGTGGCGCAGGTAACTGGCATAATTGTAAAAGCCAGGGGGCAGGGAATTAGCAAACTTGTCGTGGTAAGTTACGGACTGTCGGGCTTTGAGTCCCCAAGTCTGAGCGAAAGGCACTGGATGGTACGGGAATGGGTCGCGGCGTCCGCGAGTAACCTGAAGCTTGCGATGGTGGTTCCGCCTGAGTTTATTGATCCGGATAAATTCGGTGTTGTGGCAGCTGCTAATTTTGGCTTTACTGTCAACGTGTTTACTTCTGAGGCAGAAGCTATCAATTGGTTGAACGATCTACCATAAGCACATATCTTCTTACTGGGGCTTGTCCCGTGATCGGGTATGCGCAACGGCTGATAGAATACCAAGGCCAACAATAATCAGTGAGCCAACGACTATCCATTGTGGCGGTACATTCAATAAAACGGCGCCGTATATCGCACCACCCAGCACAATTAAAATTCCAACTAGATAGAGTGCAA
The DNA here is from genome assembly GCA_039930825.1 of Arenimonas sp. Classification (GTDB taxonomy): domain Bacteria; phylum Pseudomonadota; class Gammaproteobacteria; order Xanthomonadales; family Xanthomonadaceae; genus Arenimonas. Next base: position 2,112 of record JBDTTC010000038.1, on the reverse strand, counting down.
AAGACATCAGGAATCTCCGAAGCATATTGATATCCGCGCATTATCCTTTTTCACGAAAATTCATCGGTGCGCCACCGCACAGTGAAGGCAAATATCCACAATCCATAAGGCTTTGGTTCAGCCGTGATCTCTTGACCATGCCTTGGAATTAGCAGACGCTATTGTTCCCGCTACCACAAGAACTGGAGTCCATATGAGCTACGTTGATGGTTTTGTGATGCCCGTTAAGACCAATAAAATGGCGGAATATCGGAAGATAGCCAAACTGGCCGGCAAGGTTTGGCGTGAACATGGTGCAATCGATTACAAGGAATGCATTGCCGATGATGTTAAGCCAGGTAAGTACACATCTTTCCCGCAAAGCGTGAAACTGAAGAAAGATGAGACGGTGATTTTTTCCTTCATCGTCTATAAATCGAAAGCGGACCGCAATCGGGTTAATAAAAAGGTAATGTCCGACCCTCGTCTTGCTCATATGATGGACCCCAAGAAAATGCCTTTCGATGGCAAACGGATGTTTTGGGGCGGGTTCAAGACCTTTGTCGACCTAGGCTGATTCCGTTTGAAGGTTAAGCCGGCGAACTAGGCTATGCTGTGGCGATGAAAAATCTGAAAACAGTGCCATTGCCGCAGTACAGCACCACGGATGATGGCGAGAGACTTGCTCGTGCCAGAATGTTCGCTGACGAGATGGCAACCCGCCGGACAGTGCGTGATTTCTCGAGCAAAGCAGTATCGCGCGATGTTATAGCCGCGTGCATAAATACGGCGGGCACGTCGCCGAGCGGGGCAAACCAGCAGCCTTGGCATTTCGTTGCGGTTTCCAATCCTGCTGTTAAAAAGCGGATTCGCGAGGCTGCCGAATTGGAAGAGCGTGAATTTTATGAGCATCGTGCGCCCAACGAGTGGCTAGAAGCGCTCGCGCATCTTGGCACTGATGAAAATAAACCGTTTTTGGAAACCGCTCCCTGGCTGATTGCCGTGTTTTACGAACGCACCGGCATTGAAGTAGATGGCCATAAAGCTAAACGTTACTACCCGCATGAATCCACCGGTATTGCAGTGGGCTTGTTGATTGCCGCCTTACATCGTGCAGGCTTGGCAACCTTAACGCATACGCCCAGCCCAATGGCATTTCTCAACGAGATTTTGGACCGGCCAAAAAACGAAGTGCCATACTTGTTATTGGTGGTTGGACATCCGTCCGATGATTGTCGCGTGCCCGATATCGACCGAAAGCCTCCGTCGGAAATTGCAAATTTTATTGAATGATTGACAGACCTTTTTCCTGCCATCGATAAACACGGTTTTTACATGACAAGCAAATACGATGGTCCAAAAAATGCAATGCCGCAGATGTCTTTGTTCGGTGCCGGAACTAAGCCAGCGCATGAGCATAATTATTTTTTTGCCTTGTCGCCGACTGCGGAAGTTCGACAGCAGCTTGCCGATGTAGGCGAACAGCTGAACTCTATTCATAAATTCAACGGCAGCTGGGTTTCCAGTGAACGTTTTCATCTCACTTTGCATCATCTTGGCCAATTCCAGGAAGTCAGGCCAGATCGCGTTGCGAAGGCCATTACGGCGGCCAATAAGATCCAGGCAAAGCCATTTGGTGTCGTGCTGGATCAATTCATGTGCTTCGATAGCCGAACGGGAAGATTTCCCTGCGTGATCACATCTGAAAATGAGTTGCCGCAATTGAAATTTTTTTGGCAACTACTAAAGAATAATTTGCTTGCAGTCAAGCTTGGCGACAAGCTAAACAACAGCTTCAAGCCGCACGCAACCCTGCTTTATAATAGGCAGCCTTTGGCTGAGACATACCCTGTTACGCCCATTCGTTGGCGGGTGAATGATTTCGTGCTGATTGAAAGTCTCGTGGGTAAATCAACGCATATCGAGCTTGGTCGCTGGCCGCTGACGGAATGATGCAATAAAGGAAATCAGATGAGCCAAGACCGTAATCCGCAAGCCGAGCAGATGGGTGATGAATCGATGGTGCGCAATCTGGCGTATCAGGCCGATGCCATTTGGCCACAGGAAAAATATTTGTTTGACCGTTACGGGCTATCCGGCATCATCCGTATTTTGGACGTTGGTTGTGGTACC
>JBDTTC010000037.1:0-25752 GCA_039930825.1 Arenimonas sp. | reverse complement strand
GATGAGCACGCCAATGCCGCGTTCACGCATGAACTCTTCGGTTGAGCTGATACCAAAACATTTGAAGCTCGGGTCAAGTTCGCAGCTGAATAACAAGCCGGTACCTTGCACCTTGGTAACCAGGCCGCCGAGTTCATCTTTCAATTTATTGAGTTTTTCCAGAACTTCAACGCCCTTGTTGCGAATATTGGCGCGAATTTCCGGAGTGATGGCGCTCAGCACGGTCGAAGCGATATCCATTGCACGCGGATTGCCGGTCATGGTGTTGCCGTAAATACCCTTGCGGTACAAACCGGCAGCGCGTTCGTTGACGGCAAGAATCGAAAGCGGATATTGGCCGCCATTCAATGCCTTGGAATAGGTTTCCATATCGGGAGCTTCCATACCTTCGAAGCCCGGGTAATCGATGATCGACAGCACGCCGTGGGCGCGCAGACCAGCCTGAATCGAATCCACCATCAATACTGTGCCATGAGCCTTGGTCAGCTCGCGAGCCGCAGCATAAAACGCTGGCGGCACTGCGCGGCCTGGATCACCTTCGCCCATCACAGGCTCAAGGAACATCGCTTCGATATGCCAGCCTTTGGTTTCGGCATCGGCAAAAGCTTGCTTCAAGGCTTCAATCGAATACGGTTCAATCGTGATCAGCGAATCTTCATTGCGGAAGCTGGCCAGGTTCTGTTCGTAAGCTTTGCGGCTGGAATCGGAATAGATGGCAGGGCGCTCGGTGCGACCATGAAACGCTCCTTTTACTGCAATGCGTTTAATGATGCGACCGGCATGGGGGCCGCCAGCATCGGTCATGGTTTTTGCATTGACGTCGGCAATACGGCAGGCCAGCGAAACCGATTCGGAACCGGAATTCAGTGCCAGAAATTTCACATAAGGACAGGCGCCGCGGGTGTGACCGATTTCGGCACGCAAAGCGCGGGCAACGCGCAAATGCGACAAGCTCGGTGACATCACATTGGCCATCACTTGCGGCTTGCTCATGGTGTCGATCACTTTGGCCGGCGTGTGACCAAAACCGAGCATGCCGTAGCCGCCGGAATCATGCAGTACGCGACCTTTCAGCGTGATGACCCAAGGGCCACGCGCTGCCAAGGCAATATAGGGATTGACGGCATCTTCAGCATAGAAATTCACGAAGCCTGCTTGCGTTGCATTAATTTGCGCTTGCTCGTCGGCATCGATCAATTCGGCAAATTCGCCTTGTACTTGGGCAAATAAATCAGCCGCAGCCTGGGCAGCTTCGGCAATCTCGGGGAATTGCGAGCTCAAACGGAGCAGGGTGGCATCATCGAGGCCGTTGGTGCGAACAGCACCGGCACGGGCGCGTAATGGTTTGAGGATATCGAGAACGTTCATGAACTACTCCTGCTGCTGCGAAAGGATTTGCTCGAAACCAATAACGAAAATGAAAAATGCGCAGGGGACTCCCGCGCAGTGTTTTCAAGCAAATCAATAAATTAGGGGGCCATTTTAGCATGCCAAAATGGCCGATATAACCCCCTGAAAAGCCATAAAACTGGGGCTTTGGCTGCCTAGCCGCTACAATACTCGGCCCAAACGAGAGCCCTGATGAAAAAGTCGGATTTCCATTTCGAGCTGCCGCCCGAGCTGATTGCCCAGTCGCCATTAGCTGAACGATCGGCCAGTCGCCTGCTGGTCGTGCCGAACGATGGCAGCGACTTTGTCGATAAAACCATGCGTGATTTGCCCGAATTCCTGCATTCGGGCGATTTATTGATATTCAACGATACTCGGGTAATCCCGGCCCGTTTGTACGGCCAGAAAGAATCCGGTGGCCGGGTCGAAATTTTGCTGGAACGCATTACCAGCGCGCACGAAGTTCGCGCGCAGGTCGGTGCCAGCAAATCGCCAAAAACGGATTCGAAAATTCGTCTGGATGAAGGCACCGAGATTACCGTGCTCGGGCGCGAAGGCGAGTTTTACCGCCTTCGCTTTGAAACCAATGAGCCGCTGGAAAAAATATTGCTGCGCGCAGGCCGCATGCCATTGCCGCCTTATATCCAGCGTGATGCCGATATTACCGATGATGTGCGTTATCAGACCGTGTTTGCGAAGCAACCCGGTGCTGTCGCAGCACCAACGGCCGGCCTGCATTTCGATGAAGAATTGCTGGCAGCGATGAAAGCAAAAGGCGTGGAGTTCGGTCACATCACTTTGCACGTCGGCGCAGGAACATTTCAGCCGATGCGCAGCGAAACGCTGCAAGACCATGTCATGCATCGCGAATGGTTGAATGTCGGTGCCGAGTTATGCGGACAAATTGCAAAAACGCGAGCTCGAGGTGGTCGTGTTATTGCGGTTGGCACGACCGTGGTTCGCGCGCTGGAAACAGCCTATCGCGATGGTGAAGTCAGGCCTTATGCCGATGACACGCAGATCTTCATTTTCCCCGGCGTCAAAGTGAAATCGGTCGATGCGATGGTGACCAATTTCCATTTGCCCGAAAGCACACTGATGATGCTGGTGTCGGCATTCTCCGGTCGCGAACGCATCATGGCGGCGTATCAACATGCCATTGATCAGCGCTATCGATTTTTTTCCTATGGCGATGCCATGTTGTTATTCCCCGAGGTTGAAGCATGAGTCGCATGCGTTTTGAAAAGTTTGCAGCCAGTGGAAAAGCGCGTCGCGGTCGTTTGCACTTCCCGCGCGGAACCGTGGAAACGCCTGCGTTCATGCCTGTTGGCACCTATGGCACCGTGAAAGCCATGCTGCCGGAGTCACTGAAAGAAATCGGTGCTGAAATTATTCTTGGCAATACTTTTCATCTGTATTTGCGACCCGGTCTGGAAGTGATCGCGGCGCACGAAGGCCTGCATGGTTTTTGTCAGTGGGATAAACCGATTCTTACCGACTCCGGTGGATTCCAGGTTTTTTCGCTCGCTAAACGCCGGAAAATTACCGAGCAGGGCGTGACGTTTGCATCGCCGACAGATGGTGCCAAAGTGTTTCTTGGCCCAGAAGAGAGCATGCATATTCAAAAAGTATTGAACTCCGACATCGTGATGATTTTCGACGAATGCACGCCATATCCGGCCACCGAAATCGTGGCAAAAAAATCGATGGAGTTGAGTTTGCGTTGGGCCGAGCGTTCAAAAAAAGCGCACGAAGGCAACGATGCCGCATTGTTCGGGATAGTGCAGGGCGGGGTGTATCCCGATTTACGCACTCAATCGGCCAACGGCCTGAAGCAACTGGATTTCGATGGTTATGCCGTTGGCGGATTAGCCGTTGGCGAGCCACCGGAAGAACGTGAACGTACGCTGGAAGCGATTTGTCCGCAGTTACCCGAAGATAAACCGCGCTACTTGATGGGTGTCGGCAAGCCCGAAGATATCGTCGAAGCAGTGGCTCGCGGTATCGACATGTTTGATTGCGTAATGCCGACCCGAAATGCACGCAATGGTCATTACTTTACCCACTTCGGCCAGGTGCGGATTCGTAATGCCCGGTACGAAAAAGACGTGAACCCCATTGAGCCCGGCTGCGCCTGCTACACCTGCCGTACCGGTTATACGCGGGCGTATCTGCGGCATTTGGATCGGTGTAATGAAATTTTGGCCTCGATGCTGGCCACCATTCACAATCTGCATTATTACCAAGAGTTAATGCGGGAAATTCGTGCGGCTATTGAATTGGGCCGTTTTGAAGAGTTCCGGGCCGAATTTTATGCGCTCAGGCGGGTTGAAATCGCTTAAAGCGGTGCCCAAATCCTTGTAATCCATGCGTTAAGCCAGTGCCTCTGGCATAATTGCACGCTTTGATACATTTACACCTACGAGAAAAACTATGTCCTTGCTTGATTTCTTTATTTCACCTGCCGCTGCTCAATCGGCCGCATTACCTGCAGGCGGTGGCTTTGGCCCCCTAATTATGATTGCCGTGATGTTTGTCGTGATGTGGTTCCTGATGATCCGTCCGCAAATGAAACGTCAGAAAGAACATAAAGAACTGATTACAAAACTTGGCAAGGGCGACGAAGTCATTACCAGTGGTGGTATTGCCGGTCGTGTCGATGACATCGGCGACAACTTCATTACCGTTGAAATTGCCGAAAACACCAAAATCAAATTGCAAAAAAATGCCATCAGCGCCGTATTGCCGAAAGGCACGCTGAAGTCGGCTTAATTTCCCCATTCGTCTTACTGTCGGCCTAATGGCCTTGGGTGTTCCATGCTTGAATTTTCCCGTTGGAAATACACACTGATTGTCCTCGTGTTGTTGTTTAGCGCGCTGTACTCGTTGCCGAATATTTTCCCGCAAGACCCCGCGGTGCAGGTGGCGGCTGCCGGTAAAACCCCGGTTGATGCAGCGCTTGTAACCCGCGTGCAAACTCTTTTGACTGCGCAAAAAGTGCCCTTCAAAAGTGTCGCGAGGGAAGGCGACAACGTTATGGTTCGGCTTTCCAATAACGAAGACCAGTTGAAAGCAGCCGACGTATTACGTCCGGAATTGGGTTCCGAATACAACGCAGCCATGAATCTGTCCTCAACGGCGCCGGCATGGTTGGGGAAAATTCGCGCAAAGCCGATGACCCTGGGCCTTGATCTGCGCGGCGGCGTACATTTTTTGCTGCAAGTCGACCAAGTTGCCGCGAAAGAAAAGCGCATTGCAATTTATGCGGAAGAAATCGGCAGTTACCTCAAGGACAACAGCATTGCTTATTCCGATGTATCGAATACGGCGAGCGAGATCAGAATCATTTTTAACAATGCCGAATCAAAGACAAAAGCATTACGCTCTCTTAAATCGGCATTTCCAGCGCTATCTGTTTCTGAGGGTACCGATGCATTGAGCATCAAAGCATCGGTAACTACCGCAGAGTTGAATAATATCGCGACTGACGCGATTGAAAAAAACATGATCACGATCAGGAACCGCATGGCGGCGCTTGGTGAACCCATTATTCAGCGCCAAGGTAATGATCGGATCATCGTAGAATTACCCGGTATCCAAGATACCGCCCGTGCGAAAGAACTATTAGGTGCTACCGCTACCCTAGAGTATCGCGCAGTTGTTGAAGGTGATGCGTTCGGCGCCATGAACGGCGGCGTTGCTCCTTTGGGTTCTCGCGTTTATTTCATGCGAAAACAGAATCCTTCCGATCCGGATATTCCCGTGCTGCTTTCGAAACGAGTTATCGTCTCGGGCGACCAGCTGGTCAATGCCGCGCCGACCGTAGATCCAAAATCAGGAACCCCTGCCGTTGAAATCAAACTCAATACAGCAGGCGGAAAGCGCATGTTTGCCCATACCCAGCGCAATGTGGGCAAGCCAATGGCGGTGGTATATATCGAACGCAAACCGACCACCCGCATTGTTGACGGCAAGCAAGTACGCGGTTCGGTAACCGAAGAATTTGTTATCAATACCGCAACAATCAATGGTACTTTCAGTAACGCATTTATTACGACGGGTCTTGATCCGGTCGAAGCCAAGAAGTTATCCGAGCAACTAAAATCCGGTTCGCTTGCCGCACCGGTGGACATTGTCGCCGAACAGATTATCGGCCCTAGTCTGGGTGCAGAAAACGTTGAGCGCGGTGTGAAGGCGGTAGTATTTTCGTTTGCTTTCGTGCTCGTGTTCTTCCTGATCTACTACAAAATGTTCGGTGTCATTACCAATGTTGCGTTGTTGTTGCAGCTCTTGATGGTGGTGGCAATTCTGTCCTGTTTCGGTGCCACGATGACCTTGCCAGGTTTTGCAGGTATCGCGCTGACGGTCGGTATGTCGGTTGATGCCAACGTATTGATCAACGAACGAATACGCGAGGAATTAAGGCTGGGTAATACACCACTCGCCAGCATTGCCGCCGGCTATGACAAGGCGACTGGCACCATTGCCGATGCGAATATTACTGCCTTGCTGGCAGGTATCGCGATGGCGGTATTCGGTTCCGGCCCGATCAGCGGTTTCGGTATCACGCTCATCATCGGCATCGTGACCTCGATGTACACCGCCGTTGCGGTATCACGCGGCTTTGCCACCCTGATTTACGGCGGTCGTCGCAAGATGACTGGCCTGTCGATTTAATCGCACCGGAGGCGATGTGGAACTTTTTCCTTCTAATAGCAATATCAATTTCATGCGCATGCGCATGGTATCTCTCACCATTGCTGCACTGCTCATGGTGGGTGCCATTATCTCGATGGCGACCGGATTTAACTACGCGCTCGATTTTACCGGCGGTACCAAGACAGAGATGAAATTTGAGAAACCGGTAAACGTCGAAGAGATGCGTCAGCGCCTCGAGAAAAACGGTTTTCCCGGTTCCGAAGTTCGTACTTTGGGTTCCAGTAGCGATATCGTGATTCGCATGCGCTTGAATGAAAGCAACAGCGACTCGAAAAAAATCGTCGAGTTTTCCGATAAGGTGCTGAAAGCAGCACAAACAAGCGAAAACCCCGGCAAGGTTTTCCCCAGCGTGTACGTCGGCCCACAAATCGGGAACGAGTTTGCCTGGAATGGCTTGAAGGCAGCCATATTCGTGGTGCTGGGCTTCCTGATTTACGTCTGGGTTCGCTTCGAGTGGAAGTTTGCCGTGGCAGCCATCATCACCACCTTGCACGACGTTCTGTTGGTCGCCGGCTGGTTTGCCATCACCAAACACGAACTCGATTTGGCGGTATTGGCGGGTATATTGTCGGTGATGGGTTACTCAATCAGCGATACCATCGTGGTTTTCGACCGCGTTCGCGAAAACTTCCGTAACTTGCAGCGAATTTCACCGGCAGAAGTCTTGAATCGTTCGGTTAACCAGACGCTGTCACGTACGATCATCACTTCGTTTGTTGCTTTTCTGACTGTGTTGGCACTCTACATTTACGGCGGTAATTCGCTGCAGGGCATGGCTGAGTCGCAAATGATCGGTATTATTTTCGGCACCTTGTCCTCGATTTTCGTAGCTTGCCCATTGTTGCTGTGGCTGGGTGTGAGCAAGCAGGACTTGCTGCCAAAGGCGAAAGATCTTGCAGAACTGGAACGTCGCCCTTAAGCGATGTCCTCAGGTTTCAACGAACAATAAAAAACCGCGCATTGCGCGGTTTTTTATTGCGGCGTAGGGGCGCTTGCTTGCTGCGCCCAAAATCTGCAGCAGCCCATGGGGGCAGCAAGCAGGTGGCCCTACGGGTTCGGGTTATGCAAATGCGGCTGCGTAACCCGAATCAAGCAATGATTTCTGCAACGCTGCACTGATTTTCTGGTTGCCGGCTACAAGGTGATTTGTGTTGAGCAATTTGTCACTGCGACCTTTGAAATCGCAAACCCGGCCACCGGCTTCGCGCACCATCAACATGCCGGCAGCGATATCCCATGGCTTGATGCCGGCTTCGAAATAACCATCAGCGCGACCGCAGGCAACATAAGCTAAATCAAGTGCTGCGGAGCCGGTACGGCGGACATCTTCGGCGGTTTTCAGTAATTCATTGATAGCTTGGAGATGAGCGGGCAGACGAATGCGTTCGCGGGGTGGGAAGCCCGTAATCAGCATGCTGCCGTTGAGGTCCTTGCGTTCGGCGACACGCATTTTCTTGTCGTTGAGCAATACGCCTGCGCCGCGGCTAGCTGTGAAAAGTTCGTTTCGTAGCGGATCGAAGATGACGCCATCGGTTGGCTCGCCATTTTCCACTAGTGCAATCGAAACGCAGAAATGCGGAAAGCCACGCAGATAATTCGAAGTACCGTCTAAAGGATCAATCACGAAGGTTTGGCGACCGGTGCCCATGGCTCCGGATTCTTCGGCCAGAATGGCGATGTCCGGATAAGCTCGGCGCAATTCCTTGATGATTTCTTTTTCAGCCGCGGCATCCACTTCACTGGCGTAGTCTTGCGGACTTTTTTCTACGATATTCAAGCTGGCGAGCTTGCTCATGTGACGCAGCATCACGGTACCGGCCATCCGTGCGGCTTTGGTCATGACAGTAATGACTGGGTTTTGCATAGGCCCGCCTAAACGTAAATTTTGTTGAGAACATGCCGCAGTCAGTGCCGCGGCGGCGGAATTATAACAGATCGAAGATGGAGCCTTGGCTCAAGTCGCTCTAAAAGCCTTAAACTTCAGCAATGAAATCCACATTGCGCATCGTTTTAGTCGGTACCCAGCACCCCGGTAATATCGGTTCGGCAGCGCGCGCCATGAAAACAATGGGCCTCCACGAGCTACATCTGGTAAGGCCACACAAGTTTCCGCATGCTGAAGCTAGTGCACTGGCTGCCGGTGCAATGGATGTGCTTGATCAGGCGGTTTTGCACGAAAGTCTGGCCGATGCAATTGCCGACTGCCATTTCGTGATCGGTACTTCTTCGCGACGACGCGAAGTACCTTTGCCCGAATTTTTGCCGCGGGCTGCTGCAGAGCAATTGCTGCAAGCCGGTCAGAGCGGCAAAGTGGCTTTAGTTTTCGGCTGTGAACGGACAGGACTCGAGAATGAAGACTTGCAGCGTTGCCATGCCACGGTATGCATTCCGGCAAACCCCGAATATGCTTCGTTGAATCTGGCGGCTGCTGTGCAAGTGCTGGCCTATGAATATCGAATTGCCACTTTGGTAATTGAACCAAAACTCGAAGTATTGCCGAACTCAGTGCAGGAACTTGATGAAGCTCCCGCGACCCAGGAAGATATGGAACGTTTTTTTGGACACCTGGGCGAACTGATGCAAGAAGTCGATTTTCACAAGGGGCGGTCGCCGGAGATGGTCACTTCGCGTCTTAGACGTTTGTATTTGCGTGCTGAAATGGACAGGCGGGAAATTAAAATATTACGCGGTTTATTTTCCGATACCCAGCGCATGTTGAAAATTGGCCAAAAGCAACATACAGAAAAATAATGCCCATTCGGTTAATCTTGGCAACATGAAATTAGTTCGAGATCAGGGTCGCTGGCATCTGCGCATGGGTTTGCGCGGGCAAATGCTGGCCATGCTTGGCTTAATGATGATTCTAGTGGTAATCATTTTTTCCATGTTGTGGATGAACGAAAAAACCAACCATCGTGAAATGGTTTCGTTGACTGAAGCTGCGATGAGCAACATCGATCAGGAAAATCTGAAACGTAAAGGCGAGTCGCTCGTCAGTCGGTGGGCGCCGGATATCGCCAACGCTCTGCATGATAGGGATTCGCGTGCGCTTCAGGAAAAACTGCAGAATCTGAAAAAACAAAATGATGTCGTCTACGCCATCGCCTTCGATAATCAGGGCATCATTCTTGCCGATGCTGCAGAAGGCGGAAGTATCGGCGAGCCGATGCTCGATCCGCTCGCCGCCAACGTTAGTTCGATCGTTAGCGAAAATAAAACCGTGTCGCAATGGAATGAAAAATTACTGGACATTGCCACTCCCGTAATGCTGGCCGGTAAGCGTGTAGGCGGTTTGCGAATCGGCATGGTACTGCATGAGCAATCGACGAGTAACGTTTCCTTACTGCAACCACTGAAAAATAATTTAAAGCAGTCGAACGATCGGCATTGGCGATGGTTACTGGCAACTACAATCGGTATGTTCCTGATTGCGTTTGGCCTGCTTTATTTGCTGGAACGGCATGTCATCAGTCCGGTACGGGATTTATCTTTAGCTACCGACCAAATGGAGCAGGGACGTTACGCTGACGTAAATCTATCTTCCAATCGGCTCGATGAAATCGGTGGACTGACGCGCGCATTCGCCCGCATGAGTGCAGGCGTTGCAAGACATGATCGTGAAATACGCCGGATGGCTTATACCGATTCATTGACGGGATTGGCTAATCGCTTGGCGTTTCGCGAAGAGTTGGAAGATCGCCTATTAACGTTACAAGCGCACAGCGGCGAGCTAGCCCTGCTGTTTATTGATTTGGATGATTTCAAGCGCGTGAACGATACGCTTGGCCATGAAGCCGGCGACGAAGTCTTGAATCAACTCGCGTTGCGTGTCAAAAGTACGCTCGAAAAATATGGCTTGCCTGGTTCGCAAGTGGCGCGTTTCAGTGGCGATGAATTTATCCTCTTGTTTTTGAAATCGGATATTCGCAATAGTTCCAGTGAACTGGCCGAAGACTTGCTGGCAGAAATTCTTAAGCCACTTAACTTGCATGGTCATCCGCTTTATCTGACGGCATCGATTGGAGTCACTCTATTTCCGTTCGATGCCAATGCTGCCGGCGTGCTTTTGAAAAATGCCGATATCGCGATGTATCAAGCCAAGGTTGCCGGCAAGAATTGCTACCGCTTTTACAGCCGTGCAATGGACCAGGCCGTCGAACGGCGCGTGCAACTGGAGCAGGATTTGCGCGGTGCTTTCGAGCGCGGCGAAATGGGCTTGATGTATCAGCCGATTTACAATCTTACCGATGGCCGCATTGTCGGTGCCGAAGCATTGATGCGTTGGCAGCATCCGCGTTTAGGCATGGTGCCGCCTTCGACGTTTATCGAAGTTGCCGAGCAGAGTGGCCTGATCGAAATGCTGGGCAGGCACGCACTGGTACTTGCTTGCAATGACGCCGCAATGTGGACAAGCAAAGACGATAGCCTGCCATTCGTTTCGGTGAACGTCTCATCAAAACAATTGCGCGGCAGTGAACTTGTCGACGTGGTCGAGACGGTGTTGGCATCTTCCGGCCTGAAGCCGAATCAACTGCATCTTGAACTGACTGAAACCGCCATTTTGAGCGATGAAAATCAGGCCAGCGTATTGCTCTCGCGAGTACGCGCGACTGGCGTTAAGATCTGGCTTGATGATTTCGGCACCGGTTTTTCCGGCTTGAGTCATTTACGGCGTGTGCCGGTTGATGGCGTAAAAATCGACCGTAGTTTCGTCACGGATTTATTACGCGACCCGGATGATCTTGCATTGACGACATCGATAATAGCGATGGCACATTCACTTGGTATTACCGTTGTTGCCGAAGGCATTGAAACCGAAGGGCAGTACGCAGTATTGCGCGAACGCGGCTGCGATCAGGGGCAGGGGTTCTGGCTAGGTCGCCCGATGCTGTCACAAGAAGTGGCTAAGTTGTTTGCAGCTTAATTCAAAACCATGACGCGACTAGCGCTGCCAGTTCTTTCGAAAATAAAACGATTAATACGATTTCAATGGTACCTAGCAACCAGCCGATCATCATGAATCGTCCGTCGCGTTCGATCAGTGCAAATGAAAAAAACAGTAAAACCATGCCGAATGGAATATTCGTAGCCGGAAGCGGTAGTGCCAGGCTTATGCCTAAAAGCAGAAGTAATAGTCCGGAAAAAGCATGGGCGAACGGGTTGCTGAATATCCACTCATTGCGCGGCTTGGTAATTTTGTCTAGTCGCAGTAGCCACTTATCGAATCGGTTGCGAAAACCGATGATTCTGGAACGATGGAATTTTCGCTTCGCGATAAAGCCTGGCAGCCATGGATGTTCAAAGCGCAATAGAAATTGCAGCCCGATCAACGACGTCAGAAAGCCACTGACGGCCCCCTGGCCAGCTGGAACCGGAATGAATGTCGGTAGTAGTGTCAGGAATAAAAACAAGCCGAAGGCACGCTCCTGAAATTCATCGAGCAAACCGCTGAGAGTCAGTTCGTCTTCCGGAACCCCTTCACTGAGCTTGTTGATTAGCTGATGCGTACTGGGCGGTAGTGGACTATGGTCTTTCGGAAATCTGAATTTCATTAGATGGCTTCGGCATCCGCAGCATTTTCGGGCACTTCTGCAATCAGCAATTTATCGATTCGCGCACCGTCCAGATCGACAACCTCGATTCGCCAGCGTTGCCAGTCAAAATATTCACCGGCATGCGGTATGCGACCGTAATGGGCTATCACCATGCCGGCTGCGGTAGTGAAGTCCTGTTCTTCTTCATTCGGCAATACATGCAGGCCGAGCAGCTCTTTCAATTCATCAGCGGATACACGGCCGTCCACCAGCCAGGAACTATCAGCACGCTGGACGATTGATGGTTCGTCTTCGCTGCTTTCGCTGTCTTGGATGCGGCCAAGTACGGCTCCGAGCAAATCATTCAACGAGACTAGGCCTTGGATATCGCCGTATTCATCAACGACCAGGCCGATTTTCTGCTGTTCTTCGCGAAAAATTTCCAATATACGAAGAGCATTGGTTGAGTCTGAAATAAATAATACAGGTTGTAAATTTTCAAGCAGTGCTTCTGTACTGTTGATATTGTTCTTGCCAGCTAAAAACTTTGCTTCCAGAATGCCTATTACATCGGAATCATTGCCCCTGTAGACAGGGAAGCGAGCGTAGGGATTCTCGCGCAATTTTTTAAAATTATCTTCGAGAGAGGCGTTGGCATCCAGCCACGAAATACGTGTTCTGGGTGTCATCAAGGAGTCTGCACTGCGGTCGCCAAGACGCAGCACGCGATTGAGCATGTTCCGTTCATCACCATCAATCACACCTTGCTCGTGACTTTCTGCGACCAGATGACGAATTTCTTCTTCCGTTACTTTTTCTTCCGAGATTTTACCAAGACCCATTATGCGGAGGAGTGTTCGGGTAAGCAGTGTCAGTATCATGACGGCAGGCCGAGCAACCATGCTCAATATGTTCATCGGAATCGCCACGGCGGTGGCAATTTTTTCCGGGCGTAAAGTGGCCAGACGTTTGGGAACCAATTCACCAATTACTACAGAGATCAAAAGTATCGCGGTAAAGCTGAAAGCGAACGAAACTTTATCGGCATACTTTGTAATAAGCGGAATTCCAAGCTCGATCAAAGGCGGCTTCAGACGTGCAGCCAGTGATTCACCACCGAAAGAACCCATCAACAAGGCAAGCATTTGGATCCAGACTTGTACCGCCGATAAAAAGTTTTCCGGATGTTCAGCCAGCTCCATCGCCTTCTGTGCTCGGGAACTGGTCAAGGCAAGTTGTTTCAATCGTTGCTTGCGCGAAGTCATCACCGCCATCTCCGACAATGCGAAGAAGCCGCTGAATAATGCGAGAACAATGACGATCAGTATTTCAATCATGAGAAGTGGGCTGCGTTAATCCAGAGATGAGTATAAATGCTGGCGATGTAGCCCAGTGCAATAGCCCAGCTCCATTTCAAATGTCCCAAAAAGGTGTATTGGCCTTTCGAAACTCCCATTAGAGCCACGCCGGCAGCCGAACCGACGGACAACAGACTGCCCCCAACCCCTGCGGTTAGGGTAATCAGTAGCCATTGACCATGGTCCATTGGCGGGCTCATCTGCAGGACGGCGTACATGATCGGAATATTATCGACAATCGCCGACGCTACCCCCATCAAAACGTTGGCAGTGGTGAATCCTAGTTCGCCATACAGCTGGGTCGATGCCAGTTCAAGATAGCCCATCGTTGCCAGGCCACCCACGCAAAGCAGTACGCCGTAGAAAAAAAGTAGCGTGTCCCATTCCGCTCGAGCGATGATTTCAAATACGTTGTAGCTTTCATTTTGTGAGGTTTCATTCATCGCTGCCTTTCTGATTTCATGGCGGCGGATAAAATGCCCTGAAATTTGCAGTAAGCCAAGACCGAAAAGCATGCCGTAGACCGGCGGCATGTGCATAAATTGTTTGGCAGCGACCGTGATGGCGATGGTCACCGCGAATAAAACGCAGGTCATCCAACCGCCGTATTTAACATCGGCATTGTCTTTACCAATGGGTGGCGATTGCTTTGGCAAAGCGAAGTGCATGCAAATAGCGGGAATCAGCCAGTTCACGACAGAAGGAACAAAAATAGCGAAAAATTCGAAAAATTCGACTTTCTTCGCCTGCCATACCATTAGGGTGGTGAGATCGCCAAAAGCGGACCATGCACCTCCGGCATTGGCTGCGACGACCAGATTAATGAAAGCCAGTGTGATGAAGCGGACATTGCCCGCGCCAACGGCCAGTATGACGGCCGACATAATGAGTGCCGTGGTCAAATTATCGAGTGCAGCCGACATGAAAAACGAGACGATACCGGTGATCCAGAATAGACCGCGATAGCTGAAATTCCTGCTGACTAATTCGGCTCGTAATGCTTCAAACACATTACGCTCGGTCATGGCGGCGACGTAGCTCATTGCCACGATCAGAAAGAAAAACAGTTCGGCGAATTCCAGGAAGATATGGCGAAAGGCATTGCCGACGAAATCCTGCCCCAAGCCTGTGCCCTGACTGCAGTACCAGCCAATCATCGCCCAGATCACACCGGCGGCGACTAGGACAGGTTTGGATTTGGGTAGATGTAGTTTTTCTTCCAATACGACAAAGGCATAGGCCGTCACAAAAATGCCCACCGCCAGCAGACCCAATGGATGGTCGGTCAGGTCCAGTTTGCCTTCACCCGTGGCAGCGGCCAATGCTAGTGAGGGCAATAAATAAATCGAAAAAGCTGCCAAGAAGCGCTTAAATATTTGATTAATCATGGTTTTAGAGCTTATTTCTGAGGCTTCCATAATAACGCAGCAGCATGACAATTAGTCGAAAATACGGTGCTGGGCCTAGGCTATAATGCCGCCATAAAGCTGAAGTAAATAATTCACCAATCTGTCATGACTCGCTCATTTTGCTTATTTCAAGGGGTTTTCCATGTTTTCTCTGCAAACTATTTTTGGTAAGGGCGACAAGTTTTATGGCTTGTTGGAAGCCAGTGCCGCCGCTGCACACGACAGCACCCGTGCCCTGGTCGAATTATTGCAGGCGCCGAACGGACAACGCTCGCTGGATAAGTTCAAGCTTGCGCGACAAGCGGAAAAAGATTTGTCGGCGAAGATTAGCCAGGAATTAGTGAATACTTTTGTAACCGCACTCGAGCCGGAAGACATCGAAGCCTTGAATAATGTGCTGTACAAGATTCCAAAAACCGTCGAAAAATTTGCCGAGCGTTACCTGATTGCTTCGGAACGTATTGGTGATGTCGATTTTGTGTCACGCGCCATGATGCTGGAAAAATCCTGTGAAGTGATCGAGCAAATGGTCGGCTTGCTGCGCAAGGGCATCAATATGGAAGCGACAAAAGCGCTCAATGACAAGATGCAAGCCATTGAAGCCGAAGCCGACCGCTTAATTCTGGAAATGTATCGAGACAGCTATACGCGGGAAACCGATCCGATGCGTTATCTTATTCTCAAGGATATGTTTGAAATTCTTGAAAAAGCGATTGATAAATGCCGAGATGTCGGCAACGTGATTTATCAAATCGTTCTGAAAAATAGCTGAGGAGCCGGCCGTGCTCACTCTTTTATTATTGGTGATATTGACCGCGCTGGTGTTCGAATACATCAATGGCTTTCACGACACTGCCAACTCGATCGCCACCGTGGTGGCTACCAAGGTATTAACGCCGACGCAGGCGGTAATGCTGGCAGCGGCGACCAATCTGATTGGTGCCTTGTGGGGGACAGCGGTTGCCAAAACCATCTCGTCTGGTTTGATCGATATCCATCTCGTCGATATCAATTCGCAAATCCTGATTTGTGCACTACTGGGAGGCGTGGTCTGGAATCTGGTGACCTGGTATCTCGGCTTGCCTTCATCTTCTTCGCATGCCTTGATCGGTGGCTTGTGCGGTGCTGCGCTGGCAGCTTCACATAATAATTGGGCTGCCATTATTTGGTCGCAGCCTGATCATCCGTTCTGGAAAGGCAAGGGTGTGCTCTGGAAAGTTGTTTTCCCAATGTTCTCATCGCCGCTACTCGGGTTTATTGCCGGCATGCTGATCATGGGGCTGCTATTTGCCATTATTTCAGGCATTTCAAATCTGGGTGGAAAGTTTGCACGCGCCATGCGCCCGCGTTGGGTCAATGCATTCTTCGGGAAAGCACAGATTTTTTCGGCAGGCTATATGGGCTTTGCCCACGGCAGCAATGACGCACAAAAGACCATGGGTATTATTGCGCTCGCTCTAGTGGCTGCCACGACGGCCGGGACCTTGGATAATGCGCCAAGCTGGCTGCATTTCCTGAACCTGCCATCGACAAACGGTGGTAAGGATATGGATATTCCCTTGTGGATCAAACTCACCTGTGCAACCGTAATGGCTTGCGGCACGGCAGCCGGGGGTTGGCGGATTATCAAAACCCTTGGCCACAAAATGGTAAAGCTCGATCCTATTAACGGATTTGCTGCAGAGACCAGCGGTGCCAGTGTGATCCTGCTGGCTTCGTCTTTGGGTATTCCAGTTTCCACCACGCACAATATTTCGGCCGCCATCATCGGTGTTGGTGCAGCGAAACGTTTTAGCTCGATCAAGTGGACGGTAGTGGAACGCATGCTTTGGGCTTGGTTATTAACTATTCCGGCTGCAGGCGGTTTGGCATGGGGTCTTGTTAAATTGCTTCAGTACTTTAATTTGGCAGGATGATTTCAGTGCCATGAGCTAGAAATAAAAAAGGGCCGAAAGGCCCTTTTTTATTGATATAGGTAAAGCCGTATATTCAGTGCAAATCGCCACCGGCGGAAAGCATGCGTTCCAGATTGTCGCCAACACCGCCGATTTCTAGAATCAGGCGATCTAGTTCGGCAGGATCGAGGCTATCAAACGGACGGTTTTCGCAAAGTTGCAAATACGGTACCCCGTCCAGTTCGCCAATCGCCATGAAGCCGACGCGGCTCTGCCAATTAAAGGCTAGCATTCTTTTTGTGTCGAGACCGGTCATTGGCGCAATCGCAGTACTGAGGCGTAAATATTTACGGCTGTCTTCGGCTTCAAGTTCCGACAGGAAAATACTCTGGTGGCGTGTACCTTGGTCCAGTGAAAGCTCGACACAAACCAGATACGGTTCGCGTGCAGTCACTTTGTATTTACCTTCCACGTGACTGCGAATTGATTCAAAACTACGCATGACTCTTCTCCTAAGAACTTATATTCTAGACCGCAATGCCTGCAAAGTCTGCCCCTGATAAAACCCTTGCCAAAATTCTGGCAACTATTTGCGCTGTACCGCGTGGCGAAGTCGCGGGATATGGCGAAATTGCGCGACGTGCGGGCTTGCCGGGACGAGCCAGGATGGTCGCGCGGATTCTTTCAAATAATGAAGATTGCGAGTTACCATGGCATCGCATTTTGAGATCGGATGGCAGCATCGCATTTCCCAAAGACTCAAGCCAATACGGCGAACAAATTCAACGTCTGCGTGCCGAGGGTATCGAAGTGGTGAATGGTAAAGTGCGAGGAAGAAAAGCAGCAGCAACAATGGATGAAATTTTCTGGGCGCCGCCGGAGAAAAGAAAACCAGGAAAAACTAGCGTACGTTAATTTGATGGCGGCGAAACCAGGCCGCAATACTGTATCGCATTTGCGTTGAAGGCAATACTTCGTGTTCGATTTCTTCGCTGAGGAAAATAACGCTCGTACCAAGCGTAGGCGCAATGTCTTTATGGCCGCCTGGAAGATGCAGACGCAACGCACCGCCAGCATTGTCAGGCCAGTCGATATTCAAATAGCACACGAGTGAAAGTACTCGTGCATCATCATCGCGAAATCGGTCCCGATGCTTTGCATATGCCGCACCGGCAGGATACGCCGCGTAATGGGCTTCTACCGACTCGAGTCCAAGCAATAAGGATTCATTCAGGTTTTTCCGCAAGGCATCCAGCGCTTCAAGAAAAAGTTTTGATGCGGCTCCGCATAGTGGATCATCGAGCCATAAGGTGAAATCGCCGCGTAAGGATGAAATCGTTCGGGTTGCGTGATTTCCAACGGAAGCTCGGCTGAGTGTATTTCCGACTTCGTGCCGGCAGACTTCTTCAAATAATTGCCTGAGTAGAGCGGAGTCAAACAAATCGATGCTGGCTGCCCATGCTTGCCGGCTTAAATTTTCAGTGATTGCCTTGATGTCTGACGATTCCGCACTCATATTGGCTATCATACCGGCTGTTCCATGGAGAAGACATCGTGCATTTACCGCGCATTACAAAGATTTTGCTGTTTATATTGGCGGGTGTTTTTTTATTGCAGCAAGTGTTTCCGGATGAAACGCTTTTTATATTTGCACTTTGGCCATGGGGACAGCATGTTCTCGGAACGGCCGCGGATGGAACTGTCGTTACTGCCTCGTTCTATCCATGGCAATTACTGACTTACGGATTTATGCATGGCAGTTTTACCCATTTATTTTTTAATGCAATTGCCTTATTTCAATTTGGTGCTGTGCTCGAACAGACTTGGGGGCCGAAAAAGTACATCCAGTATTTGTTGGTTTGCACAATCGGTGCCGGATTAATTCAATTGCTATTAGTCAGTAGTGGAATTCTTGGAAACGATATTTTTCCTACCATCGGCGCATCCGGCGGAGTTTTTGGTCTCTTGCTGGCCTACGGCATGCTATTTCCGAATCAGCAAATGATGTTGATTATTCCGCCCATTCCAATGAAAGCCCGCAACATGGTCATTATCTTCGGTCTTATCTCCCTCTTGATGGGCGTAACTGGCACAGCAGCGGGTATCACACATTTTGCTCATTTAGGCGGAATGCTTTTTGGCTGGCTGATGATTCGTTATTGGCGCGGTCAGCCACCATTTAGAAAACGTGGCCCGAGATTGGTCAAATAGTGGGATGCAAATAAAGTTGAGATAAGAGCATTGCGCTGCCTATCCAAGCATTTTTTTTCATATTTCTTGCTGCGCGGCAGTCTGCTTGACTGATGGGTTAATGCCTAAAGGATATTAGAAGAGTGGTCCAAGTTTGGCGAGCCACGACTGTTTCGATTGAATGGCAGACCAAACCGTTTCAGCGCCGAGCAGCGTAATAAGTAGGCCGGCAACTATGTGGATGAGTAGGTCAACGACACCAAAAAACACGATGTAGATACCAAGGCATGTCAAGAACAGGCCGAATAGTCCGGATAGGACTCGATAGACGCTACCGCTAAAGTAGCGATTAATATTCTGTTCGTCTTTCATGACCTTGTTCGATTGAGAGATATGTTAATCGTCTGTATCTAGCTATCGTCTAATGCGTGGTGTATTAGAGCGGTGCTTTAGCCAAAGATTTGCAGGCAATATTCATGTGCGTGTGGCCTTTATTGATTAGTGACGTCTATTGCCCAGTCACTGCAAGCTAAATTTACGACCATATTTGAGCGGCCAGATTACCGTAAATCGAGCGCCACCTTCAAGGCGATAAGCTGCCGTCACTTTGTCGAGAAGTGAAAGTTGCTCGAGAACCGCCTTGGATCGTCGAAACGTCGACGCTGGCTCAGCGGTCATGATGAAAAGATTTACTTCGCGAGCCCCCGTGTCGTAGCCATCCAGTGTTGCACTGTCACCGAGTAACTCGGCCAATTGGCGCTCAAGAGTTCGAATGTCGCCGGGGAATTCGATCGATACCTTGCGAAACCTAAGTATGAGTTGATATTGCATTGCGCTTTTAAAAGCCTAGCGCCGCATCGACAAGAAGTCGGGGCTTGTGATTAGGCGCAGTGCATCAAGTCTTGGGCGCGACTGCGGCAGCGCCTTCATTAGTTGTTGATGCTCTAGTTCAAGTGCAGTGATTTCTTCCGGACGAATGGCAGGATTTTTAGAGGCTAATGCCTGCAGTCTCTCTATTTCATGTCGTAAAAGAAGGTCGGCTTTATCCAAGGCAATCGTAATTTCGTTTTGCGCCAGGATGTGTGCCTGACCTCGTGTTTTTTCCAGCATCGGCGGGATTAGCATGTTTAGTATTTTGCGCATCGAACTCAAATCAAAAGCACGATCACCAGCTCGATGTGCAGCGCGCTCGTTTGATACAAAGTCGGGGCGTATCTGTAATCGGGTATCCACGGCGATACTCAGGGGCTTGGGTGGCAGGAAGCGTTCGATATTCAAGCCTTTTGGTGCAATACATTCGAGCACGTAAACGGCTTCCAGAATCACGGTGCGTTGCGGCAGCGAATCATCAATCAGCAACGCGGTATTGCCTTTGTCACTCGATAGCAGGAAGTCCTGCGCAGACAAAATCATTGGGTGGTCGTTGCGTAGATAAAGCACATCGTCGCGCGCCAAGGCTGTGCTGCGATCGAAAGTAATTGGGCGAGGACCTGCCTTTAGTTCCTCAAACCCGTCCATCGTCAGCATTTCCGGATCAAGCAGCCAAATCTTCGGACTCAAGGCTTCGTTGTGAATGCCGAATTGCTCCAGCAAGCGCAACGCGTAATCATCGTGCGCAATTAAATCATCGTCCTGCTTGCACGCCAGCATGAGTTCCCCGTCACTGGCGCCTTGCTGACTACCAAGTTCAAGTAAACGGTCACGGCCAGAAGCAATTTTTTCCGCAAGTTCGCGATGCGTAATTTTTGTTTTTTCGATTAATTGCGTCAACGCAGGCTCGCGACTAATACCATCTTGCTCGGCCAAGGAGATTAGTTCGTCGCCATGCAAACGCAAACATTCTCGGCCATCGGCAATGACGTGTGTGAATGCATCCAGGCCTTCGTGATACCAGCGTTGCAAGGCTTCCTGCGGACTGCCGGGCAGGGCCGCGCAATGCAATTGAACATCGCCTTGCTGGCCGATTCGGTCCAATCTACCTATACGTTGTTCCAACATATCGGGATGAAGAGGTAGGTCCCAGAAAATGAGATGTTGTGCAAATTGAAAATTGCGGCCCTCCGCTCCGATTTCTGAAGCAATCAGGCAGCGTGCGCCATCGTGCTCGGCAAAATAAGCTGCGTTGCGATCACGCTGTAGCAAACTCATGTCTTCATGGAAGCGTGCAATAGGCATGCCACTACGAAGGCGGATGGCTTCATCCAGAGCCTGTACTTTTGAACGAGAACGGCATAATAAAAGCGCTTTGGCAGGCGCAATATCGTCGAGAATTCCCATTAGCCAGTCGGTACGCGGATCACGGGTGTAGTCGTGCGAAGGCTCGTCGTCACTATCACCAATATCGTGAACGAACTCGGCATGCAAACGGCCGCGCCAGTTGTCGTCATCGCTTTCTTCGAGCGCTTGAATATGCGTAATACGTTGCGGGAAACCGCCTACTAGAGCGCGACGATTGCGAATCATCACGCGGCCAGTGCCGTGTCTGTCTATTAAATCATTCAGTAGATCCTGACGTGCTTCATCATCGCCTTCGGCAATTTTCGCGAGGCGATTGGCAAGTCCGTCTTTTTCGCTGGGCATAAATGAAGCCAAAGCTTCCATGTCGCCATTGGTTAGATCCTGATGGTTCAACAGGCGATCCGCCAAACTTGAAAGCGCAATGTAACGCGATTGTTCTTTAACAAAGCTCGACAAGTCGGTATATCGCGCAGGGTCTAGCAAACGTAACCTTGCGAAATGACCGCCGAGTCCGAGCTGTTCAGGCGTTGCGGTCAGCAGCAACAGACCTGGGGTCTGTTTAGATAAGGCTTCAACAAATTGATAGGAAGGGCTGGAAAATTCCTCCGTCCAGATCAAGTGATGTGCTTCGTCTACCAGCAATAAATCCCAGTCGGCATCCATACATTGCTTCGCGCGTTTGCCATGGCTCGCTAGCCAATCAACAGATGCAATGACGCATTGTTCGTCTTCAAACGGATTATGGCCTGTGTTGTTTAGTTCAATCGCTTCGCAACGTTCTTCATCGAAAATTGCGAAACTCAAATTAAAGCGGCGCAATAATTCGACAAACCATTGGTTCACCAAACTTTCCGGCAACAACACGCAAACGCGTGATGCGCGTCCGGAAGCCAGCATTTGGGCGACGATTAAACAAGCTTGAATCGTTTTCCCCAGCCCAACTTCGTCGGCCAGTAGTAGGCGAGGGGGGCGGCGTTTCGAAGCAATTTCGGCAACGCGCAATTGGTGTGGAATCAAATCGATTCTTGCACCCAGAATTCCCCAGCCGGCATGTGCACGCGCTTCGGCGCTGCGCATCAAACATTCGCGACGGAATTCAAATTGGTCGTTGCGGTCAACATGCCCCGCTAGCAGGCGTGTGTCGGCTTGCGATACCGGTTGTTCCGCATCGAGCTCGCCTTCAAAAAAGCTACGGTTGTCGGCACGATACTGGATCAAGCCATCGGTTTCTTCCGCTGCTTCGATAATGATTTCAGCCCCACTAACGCGGACGCGATCGCCGGGACGAAAAGCAACCCGTAAAAGTGGTGCGGTTCCGATCGCATAATGCCGCAGCATGCCGCTGCCTGTAAAAACCAACTGCACCTGACGCCCCGACAAGCGGAGTACGGTGCCTAGGCCTAATTCGGGTTCGGTGCTCGAATACCAACGCTGACCTGGAATGAATGACATTTTATCTTATGGCCACAAACGGAGTTGGTCTTTATATGGGCGCTGCATCGGGCCGGCTTTGCAGGCGAATGCAGTGCCGAACGATGCCATGTTGGAAAGTGGTCCGTTTACACGCCATTTTGCGGGCGCGTGATTTGCTTTGTCATAGGAGGCCGACAAGGCGCTGTCACGATCCACGCGACCCCACAAATTTGCCCAGGATTTGAAAAAATCTTGCTGGGCAGTTTTATCACGGGTGCCCGATGCCATATAAGCCTGAAATGCAATTTCGAGGCCAGACAGATCGGCGAGATTTTGCGTTGAGGTCAATGTGCCATTCACTTTTTTGGCGCCGCTTAACGGGTAAGCGTTGTATTGCGCAATCAATGAACTGCGCTGAGCGTTCAGTACGGTTACATTTTTGAACGCGGATTGATAAAGCGCAAGACTCAGTTGCTGAGCAAACAAGGCGCCGAATGCACCGTAATCTACTGCATTGCCTTGCGCATCGAATACCGGTGCCTGCAGCAAGGCATTGCTGATGATGATGCGATTATCTGCCGGCATATATACAAGCAGTGGTGCGGTATCGGTCAGGTCGCCCGGCCATGTATCGGCACTTTGCGAATTTCTGATTTTTTGACCTCGACGCAAAAGCTTCAGCGCTGAATTTGCCAGGCTTTCGTTGACATCAATCGATGAAATATTTTTTGTATCACGGCCGATATCAATCTTCAGTGTTTTGAGAATTCTGAGGTCGCGCTCTTCGCCCTGATTGACAACCCAGGTGCTGCGAATAACCGCTTTTTCGGCAGCTTGCATAATGGCATCGGTAATTGCTCGGGCGCGCTCGCGCTGGCCGTTGCCGATATAGCGTTCTGCATACGCGGCATCGATTAATTCCGGTGCACTGGCCTCAATCAGTTCACGTAAGTTTTGTGTGCGCGATTTCGGTGCTGCGCGTCCTTCAAGATAGACTTCGTAGAATTGGCCGTAGGAAGAAAAATACGGTTCGTTCAAATACGGTGCCAATTGATTGACGGCATGGAAGCGCAAATAGCTTTTCCATTGATCGATCATTTTCGGGTTGATCAGGTCATTTACGGCCTTGAAGAAAACCGGCTGCATCAACGTAACTTTATCGCCGCCGGCTTTTTGCGATCGCATGTAATCGCCAAGCTGCAAGTTGCCATATTGCTTGGCGGCGTCTTTCAAGGAAATAAGCTGCGATGGAGACTCGCCGGAAACTGCAGCTAGTTGCATTTCAAGGCCGAGTACCTGTCCGGCTTGTACGCCGGCTTTGTCAGCCGATACGCCGCTTACTGTCAGCATGTTTTGCACATAGGCCCGATAGCGGCCTTGAGCAATGGTAACTGCGGGATCTTGTTCGGTATAAAAAGCCAATTCGGGCAAACCGATCGCGTTCGCGCTAAATTTATTGCCTTCGTCATCAAAATCGAACACCAGTGGAATGCCGCGTGAATGCATGCTTGCGATCACGCTGCTTATGTCTTTTGGTTTTTTGATTTTTTCGATATCAGAAAATAAGGGGGTCAACAATTTGTCACTATCGAGCTTGATTCGACTTTCGTCTGCGCTACGCATTAAAGCATTGAGTTTTTCTTGAGCCGGACCTGCCCCGTTCTGCGGTGAGCTAAACAATGATTCGCGTTGGCGTGAAGTCAATTCATTCATTTCGTCCCACAGGCTGCGGCTGGCATAACCCGGAGGCAATGGATTGGAGCGCAGCCATGGCGTATTCACATAGCCATAAAAGTCAGAGCAGGCAGCAGGAGGCGGCGGCGCACTCGCCATTTTCTTTGCATCTGCCGGGCCGACGAACAGGACTAGGGAAATTGAACCGGCAAGCGCAGCCATCAAAGGGCGAAAAATCAGTGTCATTACAACTCCATGCGCAATCAACAATTTGGACGTGCATGATAAACCTATCGGCAGGTAACAACAAAAAAGGCCCCGATCGGGGCCTTTTTCTTACAGCGGTGGTTCAGAAATGATAATTACCAAATTGTCACGCGCTTGTCGTCAGCCCGTACCATGCCATCGCCTGCCTTGCATGAGAATGCAGCAGCAAAAGCAGGCAGATTGGAAGGGGCACCATTGGCACGGAACGCCGCCGGTGAGTGGGGGTCGGTATTCAAACGCACTTTCAATTCTTCAGGTGCATAGTTACGACGCCATACGGTGGCCCAGTTCATGAAGAAGCGTTGATCCTGAGTGAAGCCATCAATGGCAGCCATTTTTTTATTGCTCAAGTCGCGTTGCAGAGCATCATAGGAAACAGTCAAGCCGCCGAGATCGGCAATGTTTTCACCAAGCGTCAACTGACCTTTTACATTCAATGCACCTTCTTTCGGATCGGTGACTGCCGTGTAACCATCAAATTGGGCTACCAATTTTCCGGTGCGTGACTTGAAGTCTTTCAGGTCAGCCGCAGTCCACCAGTTATTGTTGTTGCCTTGGGCGTCAAACTGACTGCCTTGATCGTCATAGCCATGAAGCATTTCGTGACCGATGACAGCACCAATTCCGCCATAGTTCAAAGCAGGGTCTGCTTTTGGATCGAAGAAAGGCGGTTGCAGAATCGCGGCCGGGAAAACGATTTCGTTTTTGAGAGGATTGTAATAGGCGTTGACGGTTTGTGGCGTCATGCCCCATTCCTTGCGATCGGCAGGCTTGCCGACTTTCGCCATTTGATAGGCATTTTCAAATGCCGATGCGGCAATCAAATTATCGAGATAGGTTTTGCTGCCATCAATGGTCAGTGCCGAGTAATCGCGCCACTTGTCCGGGTAGCCAATTTTTGGATCGAAAGTATTCCATTTTTCCAGTGCTTTGGTTTTGGTTTCAGCGCTCATCCATTCCAGTTTTTCCAAACGTGCTTTGAGTGCTTCCCGGAGATTGGTCACCAGTTGCAGCATTTGTGCTTTGGCATCCTCGGTAAAGACTTGCTTCACGTAAACTTCGCCGAGTGCTTCGCCGACCGTGCCGTTAACACTGTTCAGTACGCGCTGCCAGCGAGGTTTTTGATCTTTCTGGCCACGCATGGTCGTGTTGTAAAAAGCAAAGCGTTCATTCGACAATGTATCGGACAAGTAGGGCGCCGCATCAACAATGGTGTGATACCGGAAATAGGCCTGCCAATCGCTAACCGGTGTATCGGTAAGCATTTTGTTCATTTCGTTAAAGAATTTAGGTTGCGAAAGCGAAAAACCTTTTGCATCGGTGATGTTTTCAGCAGCAAAAAGTTTTGTCCACGAAAAGTTTGGCGTTGCCTTATCGGCATCTGCCAGACTGACGAAGTGGTACTGGTTTGCCGGATCGCGTTCTTCGATTGGTGAAAGCGAAGCTGCTGCCAGGCGTGTTTCAAATTTCAAAACAGCTTGTGCTTGAGTTTTTGCGGCTGCGGCATCTACGCCGCCCAGAACCAGCATTTTTTCTATATTAGCGACGAATGCATCGCGTTTCTCTTTGTATTTTGCATCGCTGTAATACGCTTTTTCTGGCAAAGAAAGACCGCCTTCATTCGCATACGCAATAACATTTTTCGCGTCTTTGAAATCTTCGCCTG
>JBDTTC010000036.1:0-4279 GCA_039930825.1 Arenimonas sp. | reverse complement strand
AGATTGGCCCGCCCGCGCGTCAAAGCACCTTCGTCTGCTTTTGGCCAATGGGAAAAAAGTGATTCCGCCACCATCAGGTTGACGAGTGAGTCACCCAGAAATTCCAGTCGTTCGTTGTGTGGAGCACCCGCGCTACGATGGCGTAAAGCCTGTTGTAGCAGCGCGGGTTGTCTGAAGCTGTAGTCGATACTTTTACTCAACACCCGCGCCGCCCGACATCGGCTCTGTTACATCAAACTTTGCGACAAAGTCGAGGTTGTATATGAGGGGCTTGCGAACTTCGTAATTAATGTTGATCGACTTTGTGTCACCGACTTTTATCAGCTTTACGTTTTTTACAGTGTCAATACTGCTTACATAGCTAATATTGAAACGGCGATCAAGTTTATTACGCATGTCTTGGAGGCTTGCATTGGGTGCATCCGATTCACGGCAAGAAGCTTTAAGGTCGCTAACGGCGCTGTAATATTCCGCGTATACGGGGAACAGCTTAAGTCCCACGAAAGCAAAAACACCTACAACAGCCAGTACCATTATAAAACCGAGCAGCGTAATGCCGCGTTGTTTACCCATAGCTTGAGTTTGCATAAGTCCCCCTCCCGAAAAGTTACTCAATAGTATCGCCAATTCGTGAATAATCGAAGCCGTCTTTACAGCCTTTGAGCATACTCTGACAGTTTAGCCAGATAAACATGGCACGGCCGACGAGATTTTCTTCAGGTACGAAGCCCCATTCGCGGCCATCCGAGCTGTTATTGCGGTTGTCACCCATCATGAAATAGTGACCCACAGGAACCTTCCATGTGCCGTTTTTGGTGATATTTCCGTTCGGAATTTCCTGCATGATGTGCGGTTTTCCAGGCAGATTCTCGATTAGCTGGTAGTCCACGGTCGGTGCGTATTCCACCTGAACGCCATTGATGCTGACCCGGTTGTCCACCACGGTGATTTCGTCGCCAGGCAATCCAATGAGCCGCTTAATGTAATCAACCCCGATACTCGGATCATCTGGTCCCATGCCCGGGTAACGAAAAACGACTACGTCGCCGCGTTTCGGGCTGCCGATTTCGATAACTTTTGTATTCAGAACCGGCAGGCGAATGCCGTAATTGTATTTATTGACCAGAATGAAATCGCCGACCATCAAATTCGGTTCCATAGAACCGGAAGGTATGCGAAAAGGTTCGGCGATAAAAGAACGCAGGGTCAGTACTGCAAAAAGCACCGGGAAAAGCGACTTGGCGTAGTCCACAAGCACAGGATCAGCAACTTCCTCTCCTTCCTTTTGCATCAGTTTGCGGCTTTTGGCAAAAAACAGGCTATCCACCAGCCAAATAAAGCCACTAAGCAGGGTCAGCACGGTCAGTAACAAAGCAAAATCAAATTTCACGTTCTATCCTTTGGAATCGTTTAGTTATTGTCCATTTTCAACACAGCCAGGAAAGCTTCCTGCGGGATTTCCACACGTCCTACCTGCTTCATGCGTTTCTTGCCTTCTTTCTGCTTCTCGATCAATTTCTTTTTACGCGTCGCGTCGCCACCGTAGCATTTTGCCAGGACGTTCTTGCGCATCGCCTTGACGGTTGAACGTGAAATGATCTGTGCCCCAATGGCTGCCTGGATGGCTACATCGAACATTTGCCGTGGGATTAGTTCCCGCATTTTTTCGCATAACTCGCGACCGCGTCGGTCTGCATGGCTGCGATGCACGATGCTGGACAAGGCATCGACGCGATCACCATTAATCAGGGTGTCGAGTAGTACAAACGGACCGGCTTCAAAACGAAGGAAAT
This sequence comes from Arenimonas sp., assembly GCA_039930825.1. Taxonomy (GTDB): domain Bacteria; phylum Pseudomonadota; class Gammaproteobacteria; order Xanthomonadales; family Xanthomonadaceae; genus Arenimonas. The sequence goes on along the minus strand of JBDTTC010000036.1, from coordinate 2,486 downwards.
GATAGTCCAGCGACGCATAACCGCGGGATACCGATTTCAGGCGATCGAAGAAATCGAGCACCACTTCAGCCATCGGCATTTCGTAGGAAATCTGCACCTGGCTGCCCAGATACTGGATACCGATTTGCGAGCCGCGTTTTTCTTCACAGAGTTTGATTACATTACCCACATAATCCGGCGGGGTAAGAATATTGGCGCGAATAATGGGTTCGCGAATTTCCTGCACTAACGTAGTGGGAGGCAGTTTCGCGGGGTTATCCATCGGGATAACCGTTCCGTCAGTTTTTAGCACTTCATAGATAACTGTCGGCGCGGTGGTAATCAGGTTCAAATCGTATTCGCGTTCAAGACGCTCCTGCACGATTTCCATATGTAACATGCCCAGAAATCCGCAACGGAAACCAAAGCCCATGGCTTCCGAACTTTCCGGTTCAAATTGCATGGCGGCATCGTTCAATTTCAGTTTTTCGAGTGCAACGCGCAGATCGGGGTAATCTTCCGCATCTACAGGGAACAATCCGGCGAACACGCGTGGCTGCACGGTCTGAAAACCCGGCAATGGTTTATCGGCGGGATCAGTAGCCGAAGTCAGTGTGTCGCCGACTGGCGCGCCATGAACGTCCTTAATCGATGCGGTAATCCAGCCCACTTCACCGGCCGACAGCTTTGCCAGTGGTTTACGTTTCGGGGTGAACACGCCAACCGAATCGATTAAATGCGTGCGACCGGTCGACATGACGAGCATTTTCGCACCAGGTACGATTTCACCCTGCATCACGCGAACAAGAGAAACTACGCCCAGATAATTATCAAACCAGGAATCGATAATCAGCGCCTGCAACTTGTCGGTGTCGCGTGGTTTTGGTGGCGGAACGCGCGCCACAATGGCTTCCAACACTAGATCGATATTCAGCCCGGTCTTTGCACTGATGCAAACGGCATCATCGGCATCAATTCCGATGACGGCTTCGATTTCTTTTTTGACTTTTTCAATATCGGCCGTTGGAAGGTCGATCTTGTTCAAAATCGGAATGACTTCCAAGCCTTGCTCGACTGCCGTGTAGCAGTTCGCAACCGATTGCGCCTCGACACCTTGAGCTGCATCTACTACCAGTAATGCGCCCTCACAGGCAGCCAACGAACGGGAAACTTCATAGCTGAAATCGACGTGGCCGGGAGTATCAATAAAATTAAGCTGATAGACCTGACCGTCTTTTGCCTTGTAAGGCAAAGAAACCGATTGCGCTTTGATCGTGATTCCGCGTTCGCGTTCGATCGGGTTCGAATCGAGTACCTGGGCTTCCATTTCACGCGCTTCCAAGCCTCCGCAGAGTTGGATAATGCGGTCAGCGAGGGTGGATTTGCCGTGATCTACGTGGGCAATGATGGAAAAATTACGAATATGCTGCATGTGGCCGGCGGCGCCGTCTTTTGGTGAGGATTAACGCGCCATTATCTCATAGCCGAGCCACCCACGCAGTACCGACCTTCGTTCGCCCTGAACAAACGAAGGACGGCACCGCGACTACCCACCCTGCTAAATCAAGGCATTTCCAGCGTTACCAAACCCGTACTTTGGCTATTACGTACCAATAAACGCACCTTGTCGCCTGATTTAAAAGCTTTAAGCGCTGCATTGAAGTCAGACACTCCACTAATAGGTTGGCGGCCGAGCTGCAAAATAACATCGCCCGCTGATAGGCCTGACTGGGCAAGCATCGGATTGTTTATTCGCGTAATCAATACGCCCTGACCTTCAGTTAAGCCCAATTGCGCCCGCGTTTTTGCATCGACGGGAGCAACTAGAAGACCCAACGAATTGCTCGCGGCTGTTTCAGGACGACGATTGTTGTTTTGAGGATTGATTGCGGCGGTCTCATTAAGCGCCGTCAGCTCCACCGTGACTGTTTTCGCCTTGCCCTCACGATATAAATCGACACTCACCTTTACGCCCGGCGGCAGTGCCCCCACCATCGGTGGCAACATCGAGGATTGGTCGATATCCCGACCATTCAACGCTGTAATTACATCACCAGGCAAAATGCCGGCTTTCTGGGCCGAGCTGCCATTCATAACACCATTCACGAATGCACCACCCGGACGAGGCAGTTTCAACTCGGCAACTTCATCACGTGCAACATCACGAATTTGCACGCCAAGTTGCCCACGCGTCACCTTTCCGGTTTGTTTGAGCTGCTGCACTGCATTCATCGCAACTTCCATCGGAATGGCGAAACTCACGCCCATATAGCCGCCGGAATTACTGAAAATTTGCGAATTGATACCGACCACTTCGCCGGCAGTATTCAGCAATGGGCCGCCAGAATTACCGGGGTTTATTGCCACATCGGTTTGAATAAAAGGAACATAACGCTGACTGCCATCAATGCTGGGACGACCAAGGCCACTCACCACGCCGGCGGTAACCGAGTGATCGAAGCCGAACGGTGAACCAATCGCAACCACCCATTGCCCGGGTTTTACTT
>JBDTTC010000035.1:0-12132 GCA_039930825.1 Arenimonas sp. | reverse complement strand
CAGGCGCAGCAAGCAGGTGCCCCTACGTTTTATTTTTCGATTTTAAATTTCTTTGAGCGAATCCAGAAAGCGACAATCATCACGATCAAAAAAGCCTTGTACGCCGACAAGGTCGCAACGACTTGCGGCCACAACGGACCTGCATCTTTCCAGTCGAAGGAATAAGCCCAGCGCATTGCCAAGCCGCTTGCGATCACGGCAATCACTATCGCAATGACATCAAAACGCCGGCGTGATGCATTGACGATATGGGTTTTCGGAAATTTCCAATAGCACCACGTCAGGATGGCAAACCAAGGGGCGAATAAAACCAGTGCGAGATTAGCCATCAGTGCTTCTCTTGTACTGCAGCACGTAATTCTTTCAATGCCGCTTCCACATCGCTTAAATCACATCCAGCTACCAGGAACTCGTTAATTATGTTTACGCGAGTCGCTGTAATTGAATCTACTTTCAATTCGCCTATGCACTCACCGGCTTCTTTGGGGGTATCAAATGCACGACTTTGCAATAAAGGATCGCCGTGTGCATTGAGAAACTTGAAATAAAACTTGCCGTCATTTTCACGATACTGCTTGAACATAGGCAAAGCTTTTTTTACGGCAGGCTTTTTGTCGCTGGATGATTTTTCAGATAGATTACGCAGGCCTACTGCCTGACGCAGCTCCATCATCAGCGGTGCCGCAACTGCACGCGCTTTCTCACCACCAGCCTGCAATTGTTGTTCGATCAATTCGGGCTTGGCCATCAATGCTTCGTATTTTTCCCGCATCGGCGCGACTTCGGCATCAATAGTTTCCAGCAATGCCTGTTTAGCTTCACCCCAGGACAAGCCATCAAGCAATGCCTGACGAAAGCTCATGGATTTCTCGGCAGACGAAAACGCCTGATACAAAGTAAATAAATGCGAGTTATCCGGATCTTTCGGCTCACCCGGCAGGCGCGAATCCGTCACGATACCGGCAATCAATTTCTTCAATTCTGCTTTGCTGGCGAATAAGGGAATGGTGTTGTCATAACTCTTGCTCATCTTGCGGCCATCAAGACCTGGCAAGGTCGCCACCGATTCTTCGACAACTGCCTCCGGCAACACCAGATGCTCGCCGTAGATATGATTGAAACGCGCGGCAAAATCGCGCGCCATTTCAATATGCTGTACCTGGTCACGACCGACCGGCACTTTATTGGCGCCGAACAACACAATATCGGCTGCCATCAATACCGGATACATGAATAAGCCCGCGCTAATGCCGGCGTCCTCGTCTTCCTGCTTCGCCGTGTTGATATCTACCGCCGCTTTATAGGCATGAGCACGATTGAGCAAGCCCTTACCGGCGACGCAAGTCAGCAGCCAAGTGAGTTCGGGAATTTGCGGAATATCCGATTGCCGGTAAAACCAGACCTTGTCGGGGTTTAAGCCAGCAGCCAGCCAGGTCGCGGCAATTTCAAGCGTGGAGCGCTGCACTCTTAACGGGTCGGTAATTTTTATCAGGGAATGATAATCGGCGAGAAAGTAGAAGCTTTCGATATCGGACTTCAAGCTGGCGGCAATCGCTGGACGGATCGCACCTGCGTAATTGCCTAAATGCGGCGTGCCCGAAGTGGTAATTCCAGTAAGAATGCGAGTTGGCATGTGGACTTAAATAAACCGTGATTAAACCCGGCTAGTTTAACCGGTCTAAGCATAAACCCCACATTCAACACCGGCACGTTTAGATGGGCACACAAACAAAGGAGCACACCATGAAACGCCTGTTATCCGCCCTGGTCGCCGTGACCGCCATGTTCAGCCTGCCAGCCTGCTCAAGGGGTAGCGAGCACCTGGTAGACGTCCAAATCCGCGATATGGATCGCTACAGCACACTGGAAAGCTATTTCGACCGCAGTCAAACCTATGTTGCCGGCCGTCCCGGCCACCGCTACTCGGTCGTCCTGCAAAACCAGACTGGCGAACGCGTACTCGCAGTCCTATCGGTAGATGGTGTAAACGCGATCAGCGGACAAACAGCGAGCGCTTCGCAAAGCGGTTACGTGCTCGCCCCTTATCAACGCATGGAAATTCGTGGCTGGCGCAAGAGCATGCAGGACGTTGCCCAGTTTCGCTTTACCGATTTGCCCGATAGTTATGCAGCCCGCACCGGTCGCCCAGATAATGTGGGCGTGATAGGTGTCGCCGTTTTTCGTGAACGCCGCTATCAGACGTACAACAGTTACGAAGAAGATTATGGCTATCGCGATGACCGTTACTCCTCGAAATCCAGCGAGCGCAATCAGGCGGGAGCGGCTTCCGATGCGGCAGCTTCAGCGCCCTCGCCCGCTATGAAATCACAACGCTCGATGGCCGAATCCGAATCTCGCCAGGAAATTGGTACCGGCCACGGTGAGCGTCGTTACGACCCAGCACGTCAAACTACTTTTGAACGTGAAAGTACCAATCCGAATCAGATCAGCAAAATTTTCTATGACTCTTACGAAGCATTGGTTGATCGCGGCATTATTCGTGATTACCGTCGCCGTGATCGCGATGGACCCGACGCTTTCCCGATAGGTTTCGTGCCCGACCCATACGGCAATTGATTAGCCTGCAAAAAAGCCGCTCATTGAGCGGCTTTTTTCATGTTTTGGTTTTTTTTACCACTTTTTTTACTGGACCTTTCGTTTCTTTTTTTTCAACCGTTTTAACGGCCACTTTTTTGGTGGATGCCTTTGATGGCAATTTCTTTTGATTGGATTTTACTTTTTTCAGCATTTCATCCGCCAGCAAAACATCCTGTGAAATCAGACCGGCAGCCTTGGCGATCGCAATTTTGGCTTCCACTTCATTTTCATTGGGATCAGCCAGCAGCAATTCACGAATTGCTTCGCGTATTGCCTTAGCCGCATCATGCTGCAATTTTACGTTTGAGCCTTTTTTCGCCAGACCCAGAATTGCGTCAACGACAGGCTTAATAAAACCCGCTTCAATCGTCATCAGTATTCGCCCGAATTATTTGGTTTACTTTTTTTCACCGGCTTTTTCAATCTTGTCGCCAACTTTCTTCACATCCTTTCCAACGCCTTCCACGGTATTGCATGCAGTCATAGAAAATGTAAGCGCCGCAATCAAAGCAAGCAGGACAACTTTAGTGTTCTTCATATGGATTTTCTCAAGTGATGGAATTTTAGTTTAAGCGAGTCGCAAAAGCTGCGAAAGCATTGGCAGCATTGCGTTCAGGTTGATTTCACAGGCTTGACGTCAATATTTCTGAGCCGAATTAAGCCCGCATCAAAGTGGATTTGCCGAACAGGCTTTCGACTAGATCCACCGCCAACTGTGCAGTTTTATTATGTTCGTCGAAAGCAGGATTCAGCTCCACAATATCCAGTGAACCGAGTTTTCCGGTATCGGCAATCATTTCCATCACTAGTTGTGCCTCGCGATAATTCGGCCCCCCGGGCACCGTAGTGCCGACACCGGGGGCAATCGCAGGATCAAGAAAATCCACGTCAAAACTGACATGGACATGGGTATTGTCATCAATATCTTCGAGCGCCTCTTCCATCGCACGCCTGATACCGATCTCATCGATATAACGCATATCGTAAATATCGAGGTTATATTCTTTCACGAGCTTCTTTTCGCCGGCATCAACCGAGCGAATGCCAATTTGACGTATATCTTCGGCATTCATCGCCGGGCTAAAGCCGCCGAGATGCGTCAAAGGCTGAGGGCCAAGGCCGCAAAGGCAAGATACCGGCATGCCATGCACGTTTCCGGAAGGCGTTACTTCATGGGTGTTGAAATCGGCATGCGCATCCAGCCAGATGACGCGCAGTTTTTTTCCCTGCGCACGACAATAATTCGCGACGGCGGTAATACTGCCAATGCCCAAACAATGATCACCACCGAGCAAAATCGGCAATTGTTTTTTTCCTAGCGCTTCGGCCATCGCCACCATTACGCTGCGATTCCAGGTCACCACTTCGTCTAGATGGCGATAACCATCAACCGGCGGCAGCCATGGATTAACTGGACCAGTAAGGTTGCCCGAATCAATCACATCAAAACCTCGATCACGCAGAGCCGATTCCAAACCAGCAACCCGCAATGCTTCTGGCCCCATCGAGGCGCCACGATGGCCGGCACCGATATCAGTGGGAGCGCCAATCAGAACAATTTGCGGGCGAGCTAGCGACATAAAAATCCGGGGTATTCGAGGACGCTTAGATTACCAGAAAGCCGATTGCCGGGTCTTGCTGACTCTGGCTCGATACTTTTTCTCTTTAAAACAAACCACTGGTCAAGGCACGACGGAGGGTTATTTATGCATGGGGCCAATTTGAATCGGCGCTCTCCAATCATTCTCCAATATATTCGTATTGGGTCGATAGCCTAAACCTATTTTCGTTTCGACTGTCATTGCATGCGGTATGCCGTCCTCGACATCAACGGCATAGCGCCATGTAAGAATTGAATTCCTGATCATCTCTATCGTCTCAGAGTCTACTTTCCTCGAATTGGAAGTAACCTGCACATCGGAAACGGTACCGTCAGCTTTAATCTTTATATTGACCCGATATTCCAATTTCGTATTCGATATCAGTTTTTGAATTACCGCGAAATCAAGCTTCTCGCCACCAACCCGTACCGCCTGCCATTTGGGTTCTTGGAAAACCATTCGCACCTGACCATTTCTCGACGTGATGGCTTGAATAAGCACAAGACCATGCAGCTTTGCCGGAACGGCAATGCCATTACGATATCTTGATGGAAACTGACGACTCCTGAACTTCTCGAACAGAAGTGGAGATAGCATTTGATTGGCGTGAACAACGGCATTTACAGATTTAACTTGGCCGGCTGCGTCAATCTCAAATACGACACCGACTTCCTTGCTCTGTGTAGTTTTTTCAGCGGCACATTGCTTACTGCATGTCCACAGGAGTATTGAAATCAGAAACAGAATCAGGATTCGATTCATTTAAATAACCACATTGAAGATGCGCACCAATAGGCGATTTAGACCAACTTTCATCTTAACTTGTGCCTAGAAAACGTATTAATTTGGTGCCGGCACCCGGATTCGAACTGGGGACCTACCGCTTACAAGGCGGTTGCTCTACCAACTGAGCTATGCCGGCAACAGGGCGCTATTCTAGCCTGAAGTGCGGGAATCGAAAACCTGAAATATGCGATTCACGGCGATTTTCTGGAAAATTATCGCGAAAATTAACGGCAGGTGACCTTGTTTGCGCTCAATTTCACATTAGGTAACACAGTTTCCAGCTTGAAATCTTCCGGCACAGCAACATCAATCCACCATTGCGATGCCTGTTCGGTACGTGATTCAAGCACGGGATTGAAACCCAACTTGACGACAGAATCCTTGCGGGCTTCGGCATTCTTCAAATCACGAAAAATACCCAGCGACACGGTATTTTCCTGGGCACCAGCAGTTACCACGTAGTAATCACGCAAGCCATTGGCAGCCAATTGACGGGCAAACTGCAAAGCTTCTTCGCGACTTTTTGCCGCCGGCAGAAATACCCGATATCCCTGTAGTGCTGCTGCTTGCATTTCACGAAATTGAATCCGCCCTGCAATCGGCGTGAGCAGATTCATGGCAGCGCGCAAATCGGCGGGAGTATCGAATGCGCCTATGCTCAAGCATAGCGGCGTTGCACTGAGGTTCTGCGGGGCTTCGTTCAATTCTTCCGAACCATTTTGCTGGGCGCGCTCGACTTCACTCAGTAAATTGAGCGAAAAAGTATTTTTATCCTGTGATGGCAAAGTCTCGGCATGGGCTTCACGATGCAGCAACCACCAACTCGCCGTCCCCAGGTGCAGGCAAATTAAAAATACGAAAATACTGCGCAACATGTTTACATTTTTTCCATATGGCTGGCCCACAAGGCCAAACCTTCGAGCACCAACGTTGGTTGATACTGCGTATTATCGGGCAAATCAGGCAATAAAGCTTCTGCAGCGCCACCGGTAATCAATAATGGCAGCTCTGGTTCATTGAGCAGATGGCTAGCTTCGCGCCAGGTTTTTTCGATAATGCCAAGTACCATATAGCGTGCGCCACTGGCCAATGCATCGGCCGTGTTATCGGAAAATCCGACTGCCAATCCCGATAAATTTCTGAAATTGGCAAATCTGTTTTCCATTGCATTCCGGATAATGATTTCGGTAGCAGTAATCAAGCCACCGTGGTGCTGGCCGTTGGCTTGCAAAACATCAACCGTCAACGCGCTCCCTACTGAAACGAGCAGTGCCGATTGCTTCCCCTGATTCGCTGCCAACAATGCCAGAAAGCGATCCACTCCCATTTGCTGCGGATCTGGATAGGCGATACGCACACCAAGCGCTTCGGACTGGGTTTTTACGCGCCTCACGGAAAAGCCGGCTGAAATCAGTTCCGACTCGATGCACGTGCTGATTTCGGCATTGGCGACCGAAGCGAAATGACACAATTTATTTTCAAGTACGCTACCCAAGTGGGCGTTCAATTGCGCAATAAAATCTGGCTTGTCCAAGGCAATCGCAACGACAGGCGCAAGCGAGCCATCGGTCAACAGCCGGGTTATTTTGCAGCGTGTATTTCCACAATCTAGTAATAAACTCATATTGTCCGCAATGGCCGTACACTTATTTCGCCGGAATGATAATGCCGCTCGGCACCATCCTGCAGCAAGCGTAACGCACCCTGCCCGGTAATTCCCAGCACGCGACCAATATGCTGATGTATGCCGTCCAGCAATTTAACCTCCTGATCAAGCAAGACATCGTATTCGGGCCAATGCGAAAGAAATTCAGACGAGCCTTCATCTTCGAAACGTTTCAAGCCAGGAAGCAACTCATTCAACAAGGCGCTCAATAGTTGATTGCGTGATACATTTTTTTCGCCCGCATATTGCCTTAAATCGGTCCAGGCTTGGTCGATATTATTTGCGAAATGCGCCGGCATACTGACATTCAGGCCGATGCCGATTACCGCGTTTATTTCTGCGTTGGCTTCTCCGGCGACTTCAATCAGTATGCCGCCGCATTTTTTATTTCCGCTAACGTAAATATCATTGGGCCATTTCAACCCGACATCGTCAAAACCGTATGCCCGCAAAGCCTTTGCAAGCAGGACACCGACAACCAGGCTCAAGCCCGACAGCGCTGGCAGTCCTTTATTGAAATGGCAGCGTAAACTCAGGTATATATTGGCTGCCATCGGCGACACCCATTGTCGGCCCAGTCGACCACGCCCGGCGGTTTGTTGTTCGGCAAGAAAGACATCGATGCCTGCTTTTCGCTTGGTTTCGCTCTTTGCCCAGGAATTGGTGGAATCAATTTGTTCGGCAACGTGGAAATCACCCAGCTGTTTTTTTGCCATTGCATCCAGCGCATTGCATATGCGTTGTTGATCCAGCCATTCAACCGGATGTTTCAGGAAATAACCTTGGCCGGATTTTGTCTCAATTTCAAAACCAGCGTCACGCAAGTGCTGGATGCGTTTCCAGACTGCACTGCGACTTATACCCAATCGTTCGGCCAGCAACACACCACTGATTGGCTCCACTGAAAGCAGTGCGAGCAATGAACGATCAATCATACCGATTTTCCAAACAAGGAACGCCAAGCGCGCCGCCATAGCATGACTTTTTCGAAACAGTATTCATTTTTTTGAAAAAGACGCTGCATATTGGCTCGATGGGTAAACAACATCAAAAAAGCCATCAGCGCGGAAAAAATTAATATCGGCATTGATGTTTTAGCTATCAATGCAAATGCCAACAAGCTGAAACCCGCCAACACGGTTGATAACCCGACATAGCCTGTCAAGGTCAGACATAGCAGCCATACAAGGACCAGAACCAGCACGGCTGCAGGCCACAACAACAGCAAGCCTCCGACCAAAGTCGCCGCACCTTTGCCGCCGCGAAACCCGTGAAATATCGGCCAGACATGACCAATGACTGCACACAATACTGCAGCACATGGCAGCAGGTATAAATATAAAGTTGATGAAAATCGATAGGCCAAATATGCGGCCAGTGCGCCTTTACCGATATCAATCAGCACAACGCCCAGTGCAAATTTGAAACCCTGCGTCCGGAACGCATTCGTGCCACCCGCGTTACCACTGCCTTGCTGGCGAATATCTACACCGCGAAAACGGCCCAGCAAAAGACTACCGGAAATCGAACCCAGCAAATAGCACAACCCTAAAATCAGAATATCGAACATGAAGATATTTTACGGCACCGGCTGCAGTGAAATTACCAACGCACCCGGTCCAGCATGCGCACCCACGGCAGGCCCCGTTTCAACACACCATGCCTGCTCGCAGGGAATCAGGTTTTTTAACTCTGCCAGAAGCGCCTCGCCATCTTCGACGGCATCACAATGCCCGACAATCAAACGCCATTGCCGGTTTTGATCAATCGATTTGGCAACGTATTGCGCGAAGCGCCGTGGAATATCTTTTTTTCCGAAGAATGCGCTATGCGGTTTTAATTTTCCTTCCGGCGTTACCTTCACCATCGGTGTCAAGCCCAGCCACTCTGCAAAATGCTTGGCCCAGCGCGGCACGCGGCCGCCACGCACGGCATGGCTTATTTCACGGGCGATCGCCCAGGTTTCGGTCTGCGGTTTCAATTTTTGCAGCAAGCTCATGATGGCTTCTGCACTTTCGCCTCGCTGTGCTGCTTCTGCGGCAGCGATTGCCAGCAATGCTTCACCACCGGCTGCATTGGCGGTATCGAAAATAAAACTGCGCTCGACATGTCCGCGCTGAGCTGCGGTTTCCGCCGATTGCAAAGTACCCGATACCGCGCGCGACAAACCGACATACACAAGTGCAGGGTGATGCGACAATAAAAACTCAAACTGGCGCCGGAAATCACCCGGCGAAGGTTGGCTGGTTTTCGGCAACACGATTTCAGTTCGTAGCTTGTGATAAAACTCGGACGTGCTTAAACCAATTTTGTCGAGATAATCGTCATCACCGAAATTCAATCGCATCGGCACAACATGGATATTGAGTTTTGCCGCCAAGCCCTCCGGCAAATCGGCCGCACTATCGGTAACTACCACTACTCCACCGGCTCCCTGTGTACTGCGTTTCTGCGCATGCATGTCATCGGCCTTGGTCGATTCCACGCGACCGAAGCGTGCTGCCAGTTCAAAAAGTGCTTTCGGATTCGCGACATGTGCATGTAAGCGCAATCGGGAATGCGAACCTGCCACAACGACACAGGAGGCACCAAGATCGGTCACAGCGGCACGCAAACTTGCACGATCCAGACCTTCACCTACTAGCAGGCATTCGCTGCAGAAACGATGCTCCGGGTCTTCATCACTCAAGTCACCATGAACCTGGGCCGCTTCAAGATCTGCTCGGTTATCCAACACGGCATCGGCTAAATCCCATTGTCCGGATTTAAGGTATTCATCTATACCTTCGAGCATGTCGACAAAGCCCTGCCCACCGGCATCTACTACGCCGGCCTTCAGAAGTACGGGCAATTGTTGTGGCGTATAAGCCAGCGCCCTACGGGCATTTTGCAGCGCTTTGTCGAACCAGAGTTTTGCATCGGTAATATCGCTACGTGCTTCCAGTGCTTCGGCAAAGGCGCTTATCACACTTAATATGGTGCCTTCACGAGGATCGGCTAGCGCTCCTCTGGCTGAGCTCGCACCCGCACGTACCGCCTGCGACATGCTGGCAAAATCGATGCCGCGAACTATGCCGACCGCCTCCGAAACACCGGTAAAAAATTGAGCCAGAATGGCACCTGAGTTGCCGCGAGCACCATCAATCGCGTCATCGCCCACTCTTTTTAGTAAATCGCCCGCGCCCGGGGTGCGACGACTCAGGGCGCCAGCAAGTACAGTGCCAAGGGTAAAGGCAAGATTGCTACCGGTATCGCCATCGGGCACCGGATATACATTGATCTTGTTTAGCGCCTCACGCTGTGAAATCACGCGTCTGGCGACAGCAATCAAGGCTCTGCGAAGCGCCGGGCCGCGAATATGGAGGTGGGATGGAGTATTGAGGACGGCACTCATGCGGGGCTAAGTCTGCAGGAACTTCAGCCAAGTAGCCATGCTGCAACGCAAAATAACATCTTGCTCACATTTGCTAAAAAAATCGAGCTAGAATGCGAGGGCTATGCAACCTTTTGCGGGGCACGTGCATCTTAATGGCACTAGGGCTTTGGGGACGATCCAATGAAATCATCATCAGTATATTTATTATCGCTACTTTTGATTGCCAATCCGGTTTTTGCTGCCGCAAATACTAATGGTGATGAACCCAATGTCTGTCCAAAAACACGTGTAATTACGCAGGTAAATGCTACCCAGGAAAACGATACGGTCAGCTCGGCTCCAGTAACGGCAAGCCGTCCGGCACCAGTTCGTGCCACTACCCGCAGTGCGGCACCACGCACGGTATCTCCTCGCTGGCATTCGATGCTGCCGGGTATGTTTCGCTGATATTCGTTTGTCGAGCCAAACTCGGTCGGCAAAAACGCGTGACTCAAAAAACCGGCGGTATCCGGATTGAAATTTCGGCGCCGCGAAGTTCGTCTGATTTTCCGATAGTCAATTCGCCGCGATACGAATGAACGATGTCTTGCACAATCGCCAGGCCAATGCCATGGCCTTGAACCCGTTCATCGCCACGAACACCACGCTGCAACATGCGCTCGACGTTTTTCGGTTCGATACCGGGGCCGTCATCTTCGACGCAGAATGAAACCCCCGGCCTGCGATTGGTTGGAGCAGGCTCAACTTTTACCGTCAGCAGGACTTTTGTACGGGCCCACTTGAATGCGTTCTCAAGCAGGTTACCGAGCAATTCCTGCAAGTCTCCGAGCTCGCCATAAAAGCGCGATGCTTCATCCATTTCGAATTCGCAAATGATGCCCTTATTCTTGTAAACCTTTTCAAGGCTTTGCACGATTTCAAGTGCACGCGGCTCGATTTCGATCGGCGCGGAAAACAGGGCATGGCCACTGCGTGCCGCCCGTGACAATTGATATGAAACAATTTCGTCCATCCGCTGCGTTTGCGCCTGCACCTCACTACGCAAACTTTCATGTGATGCATCGGCATCAAGACGGGCCCGCAAAACCGCCAATGGCGTTTTCAGGCTATGCGCCAAATCGGACAAAGTATTTCGGCTCTGTTCCAAACCGCTGCGTTCGCTTTCAATGAAAGCATTCAGGCTGTCGGCAATGGGTTCCAACTCAAGCGGATGCTGACCCGTCAAACGCTGGCTCAAGCCGCTTTGTACCTGCTTTAATTCTTTTTCCAGTTGCCGCAACGGCAACAGACTCCAGCGCAATACCAGTGTTTGCAGCAATAGCAACAAAACCGTCGCCAAGCCCAAATAATTCCATAGGGTGCGTCGAAAAATCGCGATCTGCTTGTCCAATGCCGAGGTGTCTTCGTATATCGCGAACGTCAACTGGATTTCACCCGACCCAGCTTCCCAAATGGTGGTTTGACTGAGACGATATAACTTCAATTCTTTGCCATCAGGTTGCCTGTAGGCTTGCGGCCCTTCGATCATGGCCTCACCGGGCGCAATCGCACTTGGCGCTGGAATGCTTCGTCCCAACGTGGAGGCCGACTCCCAGCGAAAGCCATTTCCTACTGCTACTGCATAAAGTCCGCTACCAGGTCGATCGAAACGCGGATCCGGCGGTGAGGCATCCGGCGATTTGAAACGGCCTTCGGAATCAAAATCACTATTTCGTAAATAGGCGCGCGAATAATTATCCAGCCGCTGCCGCAAATTATTGAGTGCGGTTTCCTGGAAGGCACGATCCAATGCGTAACCCGTCAGGCCTAAAAAAGCGACCAGTCCGAGACTAGCCGCTAATAATTGCCTTGAATTTAGTGATAGCGTGCGCCACGCCATGCGTGTTTATTCGCTACGTGGAATGGCGAAACGATAACCGCGGCCACGGACGGTTTCGATTGGTTTCAATTCGCCATCCGGATCTAACTTCTTGCGTAAACGACCGATGAAGACTTCCAGCACGTTTGAATCACGATCGAAATCCTGCTGATAGATATGCTCGGTCAGATCGGCCTTGGAGACCAGTTCGCCTGCATGCAACATCAGGTATTCCAGCACCTTGTAT
>JBDTTC010000034.1:0-10653 GCA_039930825.1 Arenimonas sp. | reverse complement strand
GCGGCCTCCTACGGGGAGATGGGAGCGTTCGCGGATGATGGGGTGGCGTGTAATTTTGGTGGTGCTGTTGCGTGGGGTTTGGTCGGGCCCAAGGGCCCTCCTTCGGGGTGGTGTTTCTGCTTTTGGAATTAGGGTGCGTTGGGCAATCTGCCGTCTTTCAATCATTGTGCGGCTCGCTGTTTGAAATAATCGGTTGCTGGCCCTAGGCCTCCATGCCTTCTAATTTATCTGCAGCACTTTGGAGGCCTTTGAAAATGCTTTCAGCGACAGCATTGGGAAAATTTTTAGGTAGCGAGGCACCTACTTGCTTGATAACCGTAGGTGTTTTTTCAATAAGGCCACTAATCAGATTTTCGGCATCCAGCCCGAGGCCACAACGACGTGCCATAGCGTTCCAGTGACGGCGTTGAATTTCGAATAGCCGGTAGTGTGTATTTTCTGACCTTACAGCCATGGCGAGTTTTATTTTCTTGGCTTGAAGTTGACCCGCTTTTTTTCCAACATAAGGCCACGCAGAAAGCACATCGTAAAATGGAGTCAGCCGATAGCTGCCACCTGCATTAAGAAACAAACTGAAGTTTTTTGCATGTCCGTCAATGGCTCCCAACATCCAGAATAGAATTTGTGTCTGATAAAATATATTCCGATCTTGCTCACGCATGTCAGAGTTTTCCAGGACTTTCAAGATCGACTCTATTCCCGGGCCGCCATTTGATTCATATTTTTTCCAGGGTGAAACGCCAAGTGCCTGACAAAAATCTTCTTGTGGCAAACGCGTTATCCAGCTGCCATCTACGCTGAGTCGACGATCAAAACGTTCAACGATCAAAACTTTCTTATCGCCGAAAGTTTTCATGGCGCAGCTCGCCACAGGCAATCCGAACGCATGTAAAATTTGTGCGCACAACCATTCGTTTTCAACCGAGTTACTAAGGTCAATTCCTAAATTTCCTATATTGCCAAGTGGCAGTTTGAAAATATGCGTTGTAGGCGTGGCGCCCATTGGGCGATTCCAACGATTTTCGTGCCATAGCAATGCCGTTTTTTCCTGCGCACCGGCAATAGAAATTCGGAAATTTTCTTCCGGATCATGCTGCATTGCTGGCCCGGAATAAGTGACATTGGCAAGTATGCGCTCGATCTCCGCATCATTTAGTGCTTCGCCACCTATGCTGAAAATATTTTCAGGACGTTCCTGTTCT
The DNA here is from genome assembly GCA_039930825.1 of Arenimonas sp. Classification (GTDB taxonomy): domain Bacteria; phylum Pseudomonadota; class Gammaproteobacteria; order Xanthomonadales; family Xanthomonadaceae; genus Arenimonas. The sequence continues at coordinate 9,451 of JBDTTC010000034.1, read as the reverse complement.
GGCAATAATTGAATGGCGCCAACACAATCGCGGCCTATTGCGTTTAGTAAATCGAAAGCATCGTCAGAGTTAGTATTAAATTTTGTGGCGAGACGTTTGCGTATGGCAGCATTGTCCGGCAAAAGATTATCGAAGAAGTTTTTTACCGCTTCGCCTTTGTGCGGCAAATTGCCTGGCGTGAATGGTAATGACAGCGAAAGTGGCCGTGCATGCGGTGACTGAAGCCAAGATGTTTCATATTGCAAGACCGGCTGTGCCCGCGCCGAATTGATCCAGCTACCTACGCGTTCACCATTCATCCATATGGCTAAACGATCGGCTTGTTTTTGGCCAGCCATTTACCACTCTGCCTGTTGTTGATTTTTCGCTGGCCGCTTATCGCGCAATGTGATTTCAACTTCCAGCACCGAAAGCAATTGCATCAGTCGCTCAAAGCTGGCTGCTTGTGGCTGCGCTTCAAGGGCAGATTGCGCCTGCTGGGTAACTCCCATCCGCGCGGCTAGTTCTTTTTGGCTCAGTTTTTTAGCCTTTCGAAAGGCTTTAATCGTTGTTTTCAGCTGTTCGGCCGTGCGAATTACATGATCCATGACCGCCTCTTATTCTTTACTAAAAACAAGCTACCACTTGTTTTTGCTAAAAACAAGTGTTCGGTTGTTTTAATTAATAACAATTGATAGATTGTATTTTATATAAACAATCTATAGGTTGTTTTGCAAAAATTAATGCGTCAGGTTCAATTATTCAATTCCAATGGTGCAACAGCTCGGAGATCAATCGCGGCTGAAGCCGCTCCCACGATGACTATTGCCAAGGGCCGCCACGCCTCATAGGCACCGGCAAGCTTGATGGCCGCACGAAGTTGCTCGTCTGTCATGGGAGTGGACATAATTTATCCCGCAAAAGGCCAAGGTGCTGATTTGCAGGATAAATTCAATAAATACAAGGATATATTTTAACTAAAGGGGTTAACTAAAGCGGTCAGGTTCATTTATTACTGAATTCGAATTTATCCAGCACTACCGATTCGATGTCGCGGTTATTCACGTCGTTCAGAAATTCGGATTTGAGGGCTTGGTAAATAATCATGCTTCAAGGCTCGGTGATGTCGGCTGATGCATTTTTTTGCCTCTGGAAATATTGGCGCTTTGCTGGGGTGAGTATGTTGGAGTGGGGGTTATAAAGCTATTGGGTTGGCGGGGTGCAGAAGAGCGAAGGTGCTGGGTCCCGGATAAGAGCATTCCGGGATGACGAGTGTGGAGGTTGCTCGCAGCATGGGTCGCACTCGTGAGTGCAGCTACGGGGAGATGTGAGCATTTGGGATGACGTATTGGGTGGTGGTGCGTGGGGTGTGGTCGCGCCTAAAGGACGCTCCTACGGGGTGGTGGTAACTGGGTTGAATGGGCTTTCGAGTTTTGTGTGGCTTTCGGTCGGGCCCAAGGGCCCTCCTACGGGGCGGTGGCCACTTCGTCGAACAGGCTTTCCAGTTTTTCGTGGCTGCCGCGTAGTTGGCCGACGACTTCATTGGCCCACCGAAAATATTCGGCTTTGCGTTCGTCATTCCAGTTGGCCGGTGGTGCGTTTTTGATGTCGCGTAGGTTGGCGATTTTGTCGGCAATTTTTACTAGCTTGGCGCCCAGAGGTTTGCTTGCACCTTTTTCGACTTGGGCGCGTTTGCGGGAATTTTTGTCGGTGCTTTTGTCGTCGGTAACTGCTTCGACATAGCTGAGTACGGTGGCGCCGAATTGTTCGCCAATTTCGCGACGGCGGTCTTCGATGAACATTTGGTGCGGGCCGCTGCAATCTTCCATTACGTCGTGCAATAAGGCGGCAATGAGGACGTCTTCATCATCAATACCGGCTTCGATATTCAGGATATGCATCAGGGCAATGGGGTGGTTGATGTAGGGCGATTGGGCTTCGTCTTTGCGGCGTTGCGGGCTGTGTTGCTGGGCGGCGTAATGCAAGGCGCGAATGAGGTTTTTGGAGGGCATGGTGTTGTCTTCTTTCTTTTAATTACGCGTAGTTTGGCAGAAGCGAGTCTCAGAGTTTGAGATATGCGGGTGGAGCAAAGGCACTGGATTCCGGATGGGGGTTAGATATTCGCGATAGTGAGTTGTGCGTTGGTGGGGAGCTGTCGCGCCTAAAGGACGCTCCTACAGGTTTAGATCGGGGCGCCGGGTGGGACGGTGGGCAATGCGCGTAACTTCACTGATGAGGGGTCGTCGAGGTAGCGTTGGATGTAGGTGCCGGCTTGTTGCGATTGCAGGTCTTTTGCGTTGCGAAGTTTTGCCGACAGGCTTTGCAGGGATTGACGCCATTGGGCGGCGACGGCGGGGTGCAGATTGCCGCCATCAAGAGTGAGCAAGGCGGCATCGAGCAATACCCAATTTCTTGTTTGCGAGAGCAAGGCATTTTTGCCGGATGCTGATGTTTGCCAGTAGTGCATGATGAGTGCGTCGAATACATCATCGACCGATGGGCTGTTGCTGTTGCGGCTGTGTTGGAAAGCGACGCGGTTTAAACGTGAGGGATTGAAAGCAAATTGTGTAATCAAGGCTGTCGCGCTGCCGGCGGCTTGCATGGGGTCGAACATCGGGTCCATCAAGGTGTCGAAATCTTCCGGGCTGCGGTTGTATTCGTTTGATGGCGGGCTGAGCACATTCAGTACGGAATCGGGGATCGATAAAGTCTCATCCGAAATTAAATTCGCGGCGGCTTGCAGTGCACGTTTTTGTTGATCGGCGGCAACCGGATTCGAGCTGCTATCGCTATCGGCCACCAAACCGTAACTGTAATTGTTGCCGCCGATTAAACGGATAACGGCTTCGGCTTGGTAGCGATGCAGAAGATACAGCGGTACGAGGCGACGTTCTGCTTCACCGAGTTGGCGGTTCGGTGGCAGTGCGCCTTCGGCAAAACGCGCGAGTGCGACACGACGAATTTTTAGTAATTGTTCGAGTCCGTTTAATGGCTCGCCAGGCACATCCCAAAGTGAGCCCGATTCGTGCGCGCTATTGCTGCTGCGTGAATCGGGATCGGACGCATAGCGATAGCCTTTTGCGGCGATATCGGCGCGTAATTTTGCCAGTGACCCGGCTTCTTGATCGGCAGGAAAATCACCGTAAGCATGGGCGACTAAAAATTTATCCCATTCGCCAACGCCGACATTGTAAGCGGCGAGCATTTGCGGATTGCCGTTGGCATCGAGCGTAATTTGTGGATGCGGGTAATCGAGCACTGAACCATTGCCAGCACGGCTTGCTGCGAAGTTGTGGGCAAAGCCGAGTGCATGGCCAACTTCATGTGCGCCCAATTGACGCAGACGGGCGAGTGCCATTTCTTTGGCTTGCGCCATCAAGGCGGGGTCGGCATTTTTTCCGTAGGGCGCGAGCAAACTTTCGGCGATCAATAAATCCTGGCGCACGCGTTGCGAGCCGAGATTCACATAACCTTTGATAATTTCGCCCGTGCGTGGATCGATCAAACCACCGCCATAGGACCAACCGCGCGTGGCGCGATGGGTCCAGGTGATGGTGTTGTAACGCACATCGCTCATGCTCATGCCGACTGGAGCGAGTTCGGCGCGGAAGGCGTCGATAAAGCCCGCATCATCGAACGCTTGTTTCCACCAGTTCACTCCTTCAAGCAAGGCGCTGCGAATGGGTTCCGGCGTGCCGCGATCAAGATAGAAAACAATCGGTTTACGAACACGGCTGCGTGCAGCAGTGGGGTCGGTTTTTTGCAAATTGAAACGTGGCTGCCAACGCACATCAAGATTGTCGGTAATGGCTTGGGCAAAATCGTAACGACCAATACTGAAACCGCCCGAAGCCGGATGATATGTACGCGGCTTGAATCCGTCATCGGGTAAACGCACAAAACTGACGCGTTGTTTTACCGTGAGTACTTGCGGGTCGGCGGCAATTTGTTGCACGTAATGACCTTCGCCCGCGCCATTGAAGGTGAGCAAGGCGGTGAAATCGCTATTGTCGGGAAATGCGCGTGCTTCATCGGGCAATACCGCGCTGCGATCTTTATCAAGCGAGTAACTCCCCTGCTTGCTTTGTTGCAAACGCGCGCCAACGCCGTGCCAATCTTTCAATAATAAACTGGTGATATCGATACGATTGCTACTGCCTTCCACTAAAGTACCGGACCACAATACGGCTTCGGCGAAAGCATCGCTCGCGGCTTTGGCTTCGTCTTTATCATTGGAATGCGCAACGTAGCGGGTGTTTTTTTGCACGAGTAAAACGCGTTTACCGAGTCGGCGAAATTCAACTACGCGCGGATCGGAATTCTGTGCGCGGTCCAGGCCGATGTCATTCGAGCCGAGTGCGTTTTCCAGCGTGACCATCATCAGTAAATCCTGATTCCAGGCGGGGACGTCGATTGTTACTGCGCCGCTGCTTTGATTGGTAGTAACGGGCATAAAGATTTTTTCAGCCGGTGCTGGACTGGCGACTGCGGCAGTGACGGCTTGCGAGCTCAGGGTCGCGATGGCCAATAGGAAAGAAAGGGCAAGACGCATTGCGAACTCCAGCGGCAGGGTTATGGGTTGAGTTTAGCGGATTGTTTTGCCGTAGGAGCGTCCTTTAGGCGCGAAAACCCTCGCCAGATTTATCGCGCCTAAAGGCGCTCCTACAATGCGAAACACCTCACCGGATTTGTCGCGCCTAAAGGACGCTCCTACAATGCGAAACACCTCGTCAGACTTGTCGCGCCTAAAGGACGCTCCTACGAAAGCGCGAAATTTTCGTCGTCGAACCATTCGCTGGCCAATGACCAATACGGATAATCACCAATATTCACGGCAAGACCTGCACGAATGGGATTGTTGACGATGTAGTGCGCTGCCGGGCGGACCTCTTCATCCGATCTAATCGCATGATCGAAATACCCGCGTTGCCATACCGGCTGCCTCCGGTTTCTTTCCTGGTTTATTACAACGGCTATCAAAGATTTAATTCTTTGTATGACCAGAGACAGTTCCTCTTTATCACCCAGCTCAATAAGGATATGCATATGATCAGGCATCAAAACCCAGGCCAAACATTTGGCGTCAGGCCAAAGTTTTGGGCTGTTTAAAGCTTGTGCGGCAAGCCTGGCATTATCGTGGTTGGCAAATATTTTCTCTCGGTTTATGCAGACACTGGTGATTGAGTAAATTTGACAGGGGCTTGAATGACGCCCTTTCCTCAATGCTTTGGTGCCGGCAGAGATGTTTTCAATAATTCTCATGAATTAAGCTTATAAAAGCTGAAGAAAATTTATGTCGGCCTATATCTGAAATTCTTGTAGGAAAATTCTTAGTGCACCGTAGGAGCGCCTTCAGGCGCGAAAAACCTCGCCGGATTTATCGCGCCTAAAGGACGCTCCTACGAAAAGCGAAAATCCTCGCCGGATTTGTCGCGCCTGAAGGACGCTCCTACGAAAAGCGAAAAACCTCGGTAGATTTGTCGCGCCTGAAGGACGCTCCTACGAAAAAGCAAAAAAAGAGCCGCTTTCGCGGCTCTTTTTTGCATCAAAGTCAAAAATAACAATTACATTTGCTTGATCATTTCGTCGGCAAATTCCGAGCACTTCACTTCGGTTGCACCTTCCATCAAGCGGGCGAAATCGTAGGTGACGCGTTTGTTGGCGATGGCTTTGTCCATCGATGCAATGATGGCATCCGCAGCTTCGGTCCAGCCCATGTAACGCAGCATCATTTCACCGGACAAAATCACCGAACCCGGGTTTACTTTATCCAGACCGGCGTATTTCGGTGCAGTGCCGTGGGTGGCTTCGAATACCGCATGGCCGGTCACGTAGTTGATGTTGGCGCCAGGTGCGATACCGATACCACCGACTTGCGCGGCGAGTGCGTCGCTCAAGTAATCGCCGTTCAAATTCAGCGTGGCGCAGACATCGTATTCCGCCGGACGCAACAAAATTTGTTGCAGAAATGCATCGGCAATCGCGTCTTTAACGATCAAGCCCGCGCCTGGTTTGCCTTCCGGAATAATCATCCACGGGCCGCCGTCTAATTCGACCGCGCCGTAGAAATCTTTCGCCACCTGGTAGCCCCAATCACGGAAACCACCTTCGGTGTATTTCATGATGTTGCCCTTGTGAATCAGGGTCACCGATTTCGATTTGTTCTCGATCGCATAGCCAATCGCGCTGTGCACCAGACGCTCGGTACCCAAATAGGAAACCGGTTTGATGCCAAGGCCGACATTCACTTTGACTTCGCGATGCGGTGCGCCGATGCCTTCCAGGGCTTTTTGCCAGCCTTCGGATTTTTCCTGCGTACCGAAACGGATTTTGTCGAAGGCTTTGGGGTCTTCTTTCGCGATGAAGTCGAGAAGTTTCTGTGCCAATTCCGAACCGCCTGCGTATTCCACACCGGCATAAATGTCTTCGGTGTTTTCGCGGAAGATCGTCATGTTGACTTGGTCAGGACGCTTCACCGGTGAAGGTACGCCTTTGAACCAACGCACGGGGCGCAGGCAAACATAAAGATCGAGCATTTGACGCAGCGCCACGTTCAAGGAACGAATACCGCCGCCGACCGGCGTGGTCAATGGACCTTTGATCGAAACCAGATAATCACGGCATGCCTGTACCGAAGATTCCGGCAACCAGGTGCCGAATTGATTATTGGATTTTTCGCCGGCGAACACTTCCAGCCAGTGAATTTTTTTCTCGCCGCCGTAGGCTTTTGCTACTGCTGCATCGAGAACGCGAACCGACGCTGCCCAGATATCCGGACCGGTGCCATCGCCTTCAATAAATGGAATGATCGGGTTATTCGGCACATTAAGCTTGCCGCCCGAAATAGTAATTTTTGCGCCACCCGCAGGTGCCGTAATGATGGGTTCTGCCATACATCCCTCCAGAAATTCGCTGCGGGAGCCGCAGCAAAGAACCGCTATTGTCGCGGATTTAGGCGGTCGGGGCCACTATGTTGCGTGTTTCAGGGCCTGCCATTGCTGCCTCAGCGCCAATGCCGACCAGATCAGCGCGGTAATCATCATGGCGCTACCGATAAAAAAACTGAGCCGTGCGATGCTCATATGACTCTCGAGCAGGCCGGTCATTGTCAACAAATTGCCCCAGTCATGCGAGTCTTCGCCGCCGCCACCAACCAAAGGCAATGCGCGGTAATAGGCATCGGCGATATATGGCGATAAATCAACGAAATTCTGCCCACTCCACCACAGCATTAAACTGGCGGCGAAGGTGTCGCGGTATTTCAGTAAAAAGGCAAACAGGAATGTCCAGGGCCACAAAACTTGAAACAGGCTGCCGCCAAGAATATGCATGAACCGGCCGAACGGGCTAAAAAACAAATGGCCGAATTCGTGGAACATGAGATTGACGCTGTGCATGAAGGAGCCGCCGAGCACTTCCCAGCTAATGCCGTTCACGATGAAATAGAGCGTCCAGATTGCAAACAACACGGCGCAGATGGCACGTGCCCAGAAGGCCATGTCGTCCACTTTTTCCGGCGCCTCGGTTAGCCATTGCAAAAATGTTTGCCTAATTTCCGGTTCGATTGAAATGGCTTCATGTGCATCGCTCTGTTTTGCCAGCCATTTGCTATAGACGATGCCGCAGGCTGGACAAATGTCCGGGTGCACATTGCTATCGTTCGCAAGACGCTGGTATTGGCACTTCGGGCAAGTAGTCATGGCATCATGATAATGCGTTCGCCGAAAAATACATCATGCCTTCCTTGCCCTTGCTCTATTCGTTCCGCCGTTGCCCGTATGCCATTCGTGCACGGCTTGCTATTGCCGTAAGCGGCGTTGAGGTGCAATTGCATGAGGTTGACCTGAAAGCGAAACCCGGACGCATGCTGCAGCTATCGCCCAAAGGCACGGTACCGGTGCTGGAATTACCAAATGGCCGTGTGATTGATGAAAGTCTGGACATCATGTTGTGGGCGTTTAAACAGAATGATCCAGGCGACCTATTGAATGGTTTTTCCGAAGCGGCCAGTGCTTTGATTGAGCGCAATGATAATGAATTCAAGCAGGCCTTGGATCGCTACAAATATCCGGAACGTTATCCGGAATTTTCGATGGAGCATTATCGGTCGCAGTGCGAAATATTTTTGAATATTTTGAATACGCGACTCGCGAATAGTCGCTATTTTTTCGGCGGCGGTGTTGGCATCGCGGATCTGGCATTGATGCCGTTTATCAGACAATTTGCCTCGGTAGATCACAACTGGTTTGATGCTAGCCCGTATGCGGCACTGCGATATTGGCTGGATGCCTGGCTTGCATCGGATGTTTTTATGCAGGTGATGCGAAAACATTAATTATTTGTGGGAGCGACGTAAGCCGCGAATGCTTTGCGACGGACATTTTCGCAGGCCATTCGCGGCTTACGCCGCTCCCACGACAGGCTTATCTCAGTTGCAACAAATCCCATTTGTTGCCATACAAATCCTGGAATACGACGACGGTGGCATAGCTTTCTTCGCGCGGTGTTTCGCAAAAGACAACGCCTCTTTCTTTCATGTTCTGGTAGTCGTTCCAGAAGTTATCTGTTTGCAGAAATAAAAATACTCGGCCGCCGGTTTGGTTACCGACGCTTTTAGCTTGTTCGGCATTTGCCGCTTTGGCCAGAAGAATTCGCGCTTCTTTTGCACCGCGTGGCGCGACCAATACCCAGCGTTTTTCATCGCTTAAGCGGGTGTCTTCAATCAATTCAAAGTCGAGTTTGTTGGTATAGAAATCGATTGCTTCGTCGTAATCGTTTACCACTAGGCTGATCGCATTGAGGTATTGGGCCATCGGTTTTTCCTGAATCGGGTATGGCGATTATGCCTTTCTCACGGTTTAAATCGGTCAAAAGCCATTTTTGGCCGTTTTCACCACTAAACTGTCGTAACCGCCACTATTTGAGGCTAAGATTTGGGCAGATTCTGTGTTCACCCCGGGCACCGCCCGTTTAAAGGAGACAGATCATGAAACGCCTTACTACCCTTATCGCCAGCATTTTGTTGAGCAGCACAGCCCTTAGCGCCGAGCTTGATGCCAACCCCCAATATCAGGCGGGTGGTCAATACACGGCCGTGCTCGATTCGCAAAATGCCCAATGGCAACTATTGCCAAGCGACGGCCAGGACTTCGCCATTCAATTGAAAGACAACTGCCACTCAATGACAAAAGTACCGCCCGGCCTGTGGTTACTGACCCGCGATGCCGACGGCAACCCCGAATTACTGGCACCCTCGCAAACGATCTTGCCAGTTGGCCATAGCGGGCATATTCCGGTAGTGAGTTGCAGTGACGATCAAAACAATGCCTTGGCTTTGCCCGCCAGTTTGATCCAGTGGCTGGGTGATAACACCGGTGCGGTTTATGTCGAATAAGGAACAACGTTTCACGCTGGGTTTGTTGGCACTGGAAGGCAGCAATCTTTCCTGTCTGATCGGCCCGACTGACATGTT
>JBDTTC010000033.1:0-4838 GCA_039930825.1 Arenimonas sp. | reverse complement strand
AAGGTAATGTATTTCAGAATTTTCTTTATCCGTGGTTACCTTATGTCACCAATAATAAGACGCTGGACGATGCGAGTTATGGTGACCAGAATCACTGGGATAAATTGAATAAGCGCTGGTACTCATCGGGTAAACCTTATCGATGGATGGAAAAAATAGATGGTCGACCCAGCCCGTTTTTTGCTAAGTGGCTGGATCACCCCGGTTACGATTCTTACTGGCAAAATATGATTCCCTATCAAGAGCAATTCACCAAAATCACTATCCCGGTATTGCAGGTCACGGGTTATTTCGATGGCGGACAAGTGGGCGCTTTGTATTATTTGAATCAGCATTATCGCTATAACAAGAATGCTGATCACACTTTGTTGATTGGTCCGTATGAACACTTTTCCATGCAAAGTGGTGTAGCGCGAGAAGTGCAGGGTTATGCAATTGATCCGGTCGCCAGTATCGATTTACAGGCCGTTCGCTACGGCTGGTTCGATTATATTTTCAAAGGCACTGCAAAGCCCGAAATACTGAAGGACAAAATCAATTATCAGGTCATGGGTGCGAATGAATGGAAACATTCGACTTCACTGGAAGCGATGAGTAACCAAATGCTAAGGCTTCAATTGAATCCAGACGCTTCCAATGGGGTATGTCGTCTGACGGTGGGTAAGCAGAATCAAAATAAATTCGCAGATTTCATGCTGGACTTCAAGGATCGCAGGGATGTCGATTGGGTTGTTCCAGAATTATCGGTCAACAAGACTTTGGATTCGCATAACGGCATTGCCTACGTTAGTGATCCTGTTACAGAAGCTACCGAAGTCAGCGGTCTGTTTTCCGGTCAATTAGATTTCGTGGTTAATAAAAAAGATTTCGATTTCACGATTGCACTGTATGAATTGTCGAAAGACGGTGACTACCTACAGCTGGCCTATCAGGTGCAGCGTGCAAGTTATGCCGATGATCGCTTGCAGCGAAAACTGCTGAAGCCGGGTAAGCGCCAGAAAATTCGTTTTGCCAGTGAGCGATTGACGAGCAGATTGCTGAAACCTGGAAGCCGCCTAGTCATAGTGTTGAGCATCAACAAGCAAGTCGACCAGCAGATCAACTACGGTTCCGGAAAAGAGGTTAGCGATGAATCTTTTGATGATGCCAAAATACCGCTGAAAATTCGTTGGTATGGTAGTAGTTATGTGGATATTCCGGTCTGGAAATAATATTCATTCGGAAAAGTACCGGCTTTTACCTTACTATCGTAGGTAATGAATATGAACGCTAGAACCGACACTAAGCCGCCATTGGATGCGGTAATTGTCGGTTCCGGCTTTTCCGGTTTGTGCATCGCCATCAAAATGCAGCAAGCCGGTTTGAAGTATGTAGTGCTGGAGCAGGCCGATAGCATTGGCGGCACTTGGCGGGACAATACCTATCCCGGCGCGGCCTGCGATGTGCCATCGAATCTGTATTGTTTTTCATTTTTCCCGAATCCGGATTGGTCGAGAACCTATCCGAAACAGGCTGAAATTAAAAAGTACATGAATGACTGTGCCGATCGTTTTGCGATCAGGGCGAATATTCAATTTGAAAAGCAAGTTTCCAGTGCGCGTTTTGATGAGGTACGAAAAGTCTGGCGAATAGAAGTCAATAACGGTGCTGTAATTTTCGAGGCCAGAAGTCTGGTGATGGGAGTAGGGGGCCTGAGTCGACCGCAGATGCCTGAAATTGAAGGTATGGAAAATTTCACTGGCGAGTTATTTCATACGGCACGCTGGCGTCACGATATTGTGCTTGAGGGCAAGCGTATCGGCATTATCGGTACCGGCGCCAGTGCGATTCAAATCGTGCCGGAGATCGCCGATAAAGTTAGTCGCCTGGCTATTTTTCAGCGTACACCGCCATGGCTTATATTCAAACCTGATTTTTCGATTTCAAATTGGCATCGCCGGCTACGTGCGAAGTTTCCGATTCTGCAGAAAATAAATCGTGCTTATATTTATTCCTGGCATGAAAGTTGGGCGATTGCTTTCACTCGGGTTCCTTTAATGCTGAGCATTGTGCAGTTACTGGCCAATATGTTCATGTCCTTGAATATTCGCGATAAAAAATTAAGAAAGAAGTTGAAACCCGATTACCTGATCGGCTGCAAGAGGGTGTTGCTGTCGAACACTTATTTATCGTCATTGAAAAAGGCCAATGTAGATCTGGTAATTGACGCCATCGAGCGCATTACACCTGCAGGCATTCGCACGCATGGCGGGCACGAATATACACTCGACATCATCATCGCCAGTACCGGATTTCTTGCCGCAGAAGCCGGGTCGCCATTTCCGGTTTATGGCTTGGATAATAAAGAATTAAACGCGCATTGGAAAAATGGGCCGAGTGCTTATCTTGGAACCACGGTCAGCGGGTTTCCAAATTTTTTCATCATGACCGGGCCCAATACTGCGCTCGGTCACAATTCGATGATCTACATGATCGAATCACAAGCCGCTTATGTGGTGTCGGCTTTGCAGATGATTCATCAAAGTGTGGATGTCGCTTTCGATATTCCGGAAGAAATACAAAATAACTATAACCACGCATTGCAAAAACGGCTGGCCAAAACGGTTTGGAATACCGGTGGTTGTTCCAGCTGGTATTTGGCCAGTAATGGCTTGAATACGACGCTGTGGCCGGACTTTACCTTCGTCTATCGACACAAAACCCGGCGTTTCGATGTTGAACATTATCAACAGCTTGTGTGATTTCGCGCGATTGCTGCTATGCAAGATGACGGCTTGCTGAAACCTGTTACATTCAGGTCGCCATTCGGCACCGTATTGAGTCGCAAGCCTTAAATACATCAGATCCATACTCTTGGGAGGGAGCATATGAATCGCACTTTCGTTGGCCGCCTGTTGGCCGTTCTGTTCTTTTGTTTCTGTTCCTTTGGCGCCAGCGCGCAAACCGGCTATACGCAAACCAAAAACCCGATCGTGCTGGTGCACGGCTTGTTGGGTTTCGATTCGGTACTGGGTGTTTACGATTACTGGTATGGCATTGGTGGTGAATTGAAATCAGGTGGTGCAAAGGTTTATACCGCCAGCGTTTCGGCCAGCAATTACTCGGAAGTACGCGGCGAACAATTGATTCGTGATCTGGATAATTTACGCGCCGTGACCGGCAAGCAAAAATTCAACTTGATCGGCCATAGCCATGGCGGTCCGACCATTCGCTACGTTGCTTCTGTTCGTCCTGATCTGGTGGCGTCAGTCACGGTATTGGGTTCACCGAACACCGGTGCGCCCATGGCGGATTTATTGAGTACTACATTGCCACCGGGTTCGGCAGGGCGAACATTCGTAGCTGGTTTTATCAATGCGTTGAGTGCTTTTCTAGGTGGTTTGTCCGGCAATACCGATCCGCAAAATGCTCTAGGGGCGTTGGCATCACTGAGTACAGCGGGTTCGAAGACATTCAATAGCCATCACCCGCAAGGTAAACCGACAAGCTCATGCGGTAGTGGTGCGAATCTTGTGAATGGGGTGCGTTATTACTCGTTGGGTGGCACCTCGGTATTAACCAATATTTTCGATGTCAGTGACCCATTGATGGGCGCGGGCAGCCTGGTATTCGGCTTCGAGCAAAATGACGGACTGGTGGGACGTTGTTCATCGCATTGGGGAACGGTATTACGCGATGATTATTCCTGGAATCACCTCGATGAAGTGAATCAATTTCTTGGCTTGCGCGGATTGTTTTCATCCAGTCCCGCCAGTGTGCTTAGGGCACAGGCGAATCGTCTGAAAACACTTGGTTTGTGAGCAAGACCCGTTCGGTAGTTCTCAGTGTTGCGGTGCTTGGCATCGCAACACTGAGTTTTTTTTGGTATTCGAAGCGGCCTGTAGCAGAAAGTGTTAATCAGGAAACTGCCGCAGTTGCCGGAACTGATTCACTAAACGGGCAGCAAGCCAGTGCATCTAATAAGCATTCGATGCCACCAGACTCCATGTTTTCACTGGAAAAAAGTTCTTTGCGCGGAACGGAAGTCGATGGCGGGATAGTACTGGGTACAAGCGGTAAGGTATTGCTTGACCCGGGTATGCGCCGACTCTTCGATTACTACCTGAGCCTGATGGGCGAACAGAATCTGCTTCAAATTCGTTCCTTGCTAAAAGAGTATTTGCTGGGCAAATATAGTCCGGCCAATACAGATGAGGCCTTGAAATATTTCGACCGGTACACCGACTATCTGAATGCGCTCACTGATTTGAATATTGGCGGCCTAAGCCAGCCTGAAGAGCGGCTTGAAAAAGTTACTGCGTTAAGAAAAAAAATGCTGGGTGAAGAAATGGCTTTTGCATTCTTTGCCGAAGAAGAAATGCTAGCCGTGCTGACGCTAAAACGAATGGCCATCAATAATAATAAAAGCCTGAGTGCTGAAGAAAAAGCGAGGCAATTGGCGGCTCTAGATGCCTCCGAGCATTATTCAGCCCGCACTGAAGCCGATACAGCCGCATTGGTCACCGAACAAACCGAGCAACTCGAAACCCTTAAGCTTACGGACGCCCAGCGAGCTGAAGAACGCGAAGCGCTTTGGGGAAAGGAAGCTGCCTCGCGGCTGGCGGAGCTGGATCAACAACGCGCACGGTGGGATACGCGAATAGACCAGTACCTACTCGCTCGTTCGCGCATTGATGCCAATCGCGGCTTATCGCAAGTGGCGAGGGAGCGTGCGATTACCGCATTACGCATGCAACATTTTAATGCCTCCGAGCAACGACGCGTTGCATCGTTAGAAGCGATTGGGCAGTTGAAACCCGGCGGATAAAAATCACGTAGGCGGCCGCTTGCGGGCGACG
>JBDTTC010000032.1:0-7003 GCA_039930825.1 Arenimonas sp. | reverse complement strand
TGGTGCAAAGCATATTCTTTATTCGCTGGCCGAAGCCTTGCTGGAAGAGGGTGATACCATCGTGTATCCATCGCCTTACTGGACCACGTATCAGGACATCGCCGACATCGTGAATGCCAAGGCCGTGACCTTACCTTGCCCGGCTTCGCAAAATTACAAATTGACTGCCCCGCAATTGGATGAGGCACTTGCCGAGCATCAGCCGAAAGTATTTCTGTTCAATAATCCGTCCAATCCAACCGGCATGGTTTACACGAAAGAAGAAATTGAAGCATTGGCGGAAGTGTTGGTGAAATATCCGAACACCTGGGTCATCACCGATGATATTTACAATCGCATGGTGTTCGACGGTTTGGGTTATCACAATTTCCTGCATTCGAAACCGGAATTGCGTGATCGCGTAATTTTTGTGGATTCGCTTTCGAAAACCTATGGTATGCCGGGCTGGCGTGTGGGTTTCATGGTGGGTCCTGAATTGGTTGCAAAAGCCATCACGACTTTGAATTCAAACCACATCACCAATCTGCCCGAAGTTGTTACTGCAGCGGCAGTTGCTGCATTGACCGGCCCGCAAGATGTGCCGACGCAAAAGAACGCCGAGTTCCAAGCCAAGCGCGATTTGGTCATTGCTGCCATGAATGCCATTCCCGGCGTTATTTGCCCGAAACCGCAAGGTGCGTTCTACGTGTTTCCCGATATTTCCTGCGCTTTCGGTAAAGCACATGGCGTGAAAGACATCCACAACGACGTCGATTTTTGCAATGTATTGCTGGAAGCAAAAGGCGTTGCCTGTGTTCCTGGATCGGCTTTCGGTGAACCAAAAGCATTGCGTATTTCCTATACCTGCCCGACACCGCAATTGGAGCCGGGTTTGAAACGCATTCAAGAGTTTTTTGCAGAGTTAAGTTGAGATAGGGTGCGCTCAGGTGCACCGAATATTTTTTGAAAACAATTGGTGCGCCCGAGCGCACCCTACACGGAGTCTTTTATGAAATCCCCGATTCGCGTTGCTGTTACCGGTGCTGCCGGTCAAATTGGTTACTCGCTGGTTTTCCGTATCGCTTCCGGCGAAATGCTGGGTAAAGATCAACCCGTCATTTTGCAAATGCTGGAATTGCCGATGGAAAAAGCCCAAGCCGCATTGCAAGGCGTGATGATGGAGCTGGACGATTGCGCATTCCCTTTGCTCGCCGGCATGGTCGGTACTGATGACCCAATGGTCGCATTCAAAGACGCCGACATTGCATTACTGGTCGGCGCACGTCCCCGTGGCCCGGGCATGGAACGCAAAGATCTGTTGCTGGAAAATGCAAAAATTTTCACCGTGCAAGGTAAAGCCTTGAATGCCGTTGCTTCACGTAACGTCAAAGTGTTGGTGGTCGGTAATCCGGCCAACACCAATGCCTATATCGCGATGAAATCGGCGCCGGATTTGAATCCGAAAAACTTCACCGCCATGTTGCGTCTCGATCACAATCGCGCGCTGTCGCAATTGGCTTCGAAAACCGGCAAGCCGGTTGGCGATATCCAGAAATTAGTCGTCTGGGGCAACCACAGCCCGACCATGTATCCCGATTATCGCTTCGCCACCATCGGTGGCGCATCGGTAAAAGACAGCATCAACGACGAAAGCTGGAACAAGGAAACCTTCATTCCGAAAGTCGGTAAACGCGGCGCCGCGATTATTGAAGCACGCGGGTTGTCATCGGCCGCTTCGGCTGCCAATGCAGCCATCGATCATATCCATGACTGGGTGCTTGGTACCGATGGTCATTGGGTCACGATGGGTATCGCTTCCGATGGTTCGTACGGCATTCCGAAAGACGTGATGTACGGTTTCCCGGTCACCTGCAAAAACGGTGAATACGAAATCGTGCAGGGTCTTGAAATCGACGACTTCAGTCGTGAGCGCATGAACTTCACGCTCAACGAGCTTGAAGAAGAACGCGCCGGTGTAGCCGATTTGCTGTAATTGATAATTCGAGGCGACCACAGGGTCGCCTCGTTGTTTAGAGGAAACAAAATGACTCAGACTGCAGGCTCGCAATTTCGCGCTGCTATCAAAGAAGAATCGCCGCTGCAAGTGATGGGCGCGATTACCGCCTATGCCGGTTTAATGGCGAAACGCACAGGTTACAAGGCACTTTATCTTTCCGGCGGCGGCGTTGCCGCCAATTCCCTGGGCATGCCTGATCTGGGTATCAGCTCGATGGAAGATGTGCTCACCGATGCACGTCGCATTGTCGAAGCTACCAACATGCCTTTGCTGGTCGATATTGATACCGGCTGGGGCGGGGCATTCAATATCGCGCGGACCATTAAATCTTGTATTCGCATCGGTATTGCCGCTGTGCACATGGAAGATCAGGTCGGGCAAAAACGTTGCGGGCACCGTCCGGGCAAGGAAGTGGTTTCACTGACCGAAATGGTGGACCGCGTGAAAGCCGCCGTCGATGCGAAAACCGATTCGAGTTTTGTATTGATGGCGCGGACCGATGCTGCTGCCATTGAAGGCATAGATGCTGCGATTGATCGTGCCTGTGCTTATGTCGAAGCAGGTGCCGACATGATTTTTCCGGAAGCCATGAAAACGCTCGATGACTATCGTCGTTTCAAAAATGCGGTGAAGGTGCCGGTTCTTGCGAACTTGACCGAATTCGGTTCAACGCCTTTTTTCACCACCGATGAGTTGCGTAATGCCGGTGTTGACATCGCGCTCTATTGCTGCGGTGCTTACCGCGCAATGAATAAAGCGGCATTGAATTTCTATGAAACCGTTCGTCGCGAAGGCACGCAGAAAAATATTATCGATACGCTACAAAGCCGTGCCGATTTATACGATTTTCTCAACTATCACAGTTACGAAGACAAACTTGACACGCTGTTTTCTCAAGGCAATACAAAGGAATAATTTATGAGCGACGAAACCCAATCGACTTTGCCGAAAGCAAAAAAATCCGTTGCCTTAAGCGGCACCCCGGCCGGCAATACGGCTTTATGCACCGTTGGCCGCAGCGGCAACGATCTGCACTATCGCGGTTACGATATTCATGACCTGGCGACCAAGTCGAGTTTTGAAGAAGTTGCCCATCTGTTGGTGCATGGCGTACTGCCGACAGTATCGCAATTGAATGCCTACAAAACCAAATTGAAACGCCTGCGCGGCTTGCCAGTGCTGGTTGCCGAAGCTTTGGAGCTTATTCCTGCGAATGCACATCCAATGGATGTTTTGCGTACCGGCTGTTCGGTGCTCGGCACGGTTTTGCCAGAGCGCGATACGCATCCTGATAATGAGGCTCGCGATATCGCTGATCGCCTGATGGCAAGTTTTGGTTCGATGCTTTTGTATTGGTGGCATTTCACCCGCAATGGTCGTCGCATTGATTGCGAAACCGATGACGATTCGATTGCCGCGCACTTTCTGAACTTACTGCATGGCGAACCTGCGAGCGATTTACATGCACGGGCTCTGGATCGCTCATTGGTTTTGTATGCCGAGCATGAATTCAATGCGAGTACGTTTGCCTGTCGCGTCATTGCAGGAACTGGCTCGGATATTTTTTCCTGCATCACGGGTGGTATCGGTGCCTTGCGTGGTCCAAAACATGGCGGCGCGAATGAAGTGGCGATGGAGATCATTGCACGTTATGACACGGCCGATGAGGCCGAGGCCGATATTCGTGCGCGTGTTGAACGCAAGGAAATCGTGATCGGTTTCGGTCATCCGGTTTACACCATCGGCGACCCGCGCAACCCCATCATCAAAGAAATCTCGCGCGAGCTTTGCAAACAAGGCGGCAATCAAACCTTATTTGATGTCAGCGAGCGCATCGAAAGCCTGATGATGGATTTGAAAAAGATGTTTCCGAATCTTGATTGGTACAGTGCATCGGCTTATCACATGATGGGAATTCCGACGGCGATGTTCACACCGTTGTTCGTCATCGCTCGCACATCGGGCTGGAGTGCTCACGTCATCGAACAGCGTCAGGACGGTAAGATTATTCGCCCAAGTGCGAACTACATCGGGCCGGAAGATCGTGATTATGTGAGTATTGATAAACGCTGATGTACGGCAATTGGCCAGCCAATATTTTGGTTGTGCTGGCTACCTTCGTCGTGGTCTGTTTGTGTGTGCTGGTGCATTACGAAGGACTTAGTCTTTTAGCGAAAGGTTTGGCCAGCCATCACGACAGCCAAGCAAGGCGTAAGGTTTTATATGGCATTTTTGCAGTGCTGATTTTGCACGTAGTTGAAATTTGGCTATTTGGGATAGGGTACTGGGTACTATTGCTATGGCCAGCAACCGGCCAAGTCATTTCATCGACAACGACCAGCTTGCTCGACGCGGTTTATTTGTCGGCCATGACTTACACCACGGTGGGTTTCGGTGATTTGGCGCCGGTTGGGCCGGTCCGTTTTCTGGCAGGTACCGAAGCGCTTTGTGGTCTGGTCATGATCACATGGTCGGCTTCATTTACGTTTCTGGAAATGCAACGCTTTTGGCGGCGTTAATCTAAAGTCATCAATAAAAAAACCCGCCCAGTTACCTAGGCGGGTTCTCGTATCGCTGATGCATACCGACGAGGACGGCATACAGCGCTACAACGGAGGGTTATCGTTTCAGACGATCAACCTTATAAAACGTGTGATCCCCGATCTTGGCAACTTGTGGATAGCTGCTCCAGGTCGGGTTGGCAATACTGCGTGCAGCAAAATGGCTTGCGCCAGGAACAACTTCATTTCGTTTACCTGCCGGCTGCCGCCAATCTTTCTGTGACTCAAACGCGACATCGACTGCTTTTTGCCACGCATCCAGTGACTTGATGCGAACGCCGGGCTTGACGATGGTGGGGGCGAATTGTTTCGGTGCGGTGACTACTTCGCAAACCGAATTGCCCCAGCGACCATCAACACGTCTGCGCTGTGCCACTTCAGCTACTGCGCGCTGCCCCAGTTCGGACTGATCGCGCGATTCAAGATAAACAGTCGTTGCCAAACACAGTGGGTCCGCAACGGGTTGCGGAAGCAGGCTGGACAACCACATTAAAAAAGATAACTTCATCGAAACACCTCAAATCGGCGCGCCGCAATCACCCCAACCGCATTCGCAGTAGCGCCGATTCTTTTAGTGAATCAGCGTGGGTGGCTTAGGCCTCGCGTTTAGGATGGACGAACATGAATCTTGAAGCTGTTCGTTTCGCACCACCCCCATTTCGAGGTTTGGAGCAAACCCTGCAATATCAAATCTGCATGGCCGGTTCGGTGCGGACTATACCCAGCCGGGGGTCCAATTGTGTGAACAAAGCGTTCAAGTGCTTGATTTTGTTGGAGCGAATACTCCAAAGCTAGGCTAAGCGACCGGTTTCACTAGCTTTTTTCGGCGTAACTTGGGATTGATTTTTTTGTTAATTTTTGTGAATTATGGGTGTCTATAGCCAGTCCAGCTGTTTTTGCGCCGTCTAGCGGTGGCCAGCCACGTGCCCCGTACGGCTATTTTTTCGCCTTTTGTTGGCGAATGTATTCAAGTTCATTTTTGGCGAGCTCGTTGTTCGGCTCAAGAACCAAAGAGTTTTCATACGCTTTTTGGGCTGCATCAAGTTCCCCCATTTCAGTCAGGATGAAGCCCATGCCTCTCAACGACATCGGTTTTACGTAGGCCGAGCTCTCGTGCTTATCCTCCAGTTCGATGGCTTTTTGATAAGCAGCCAATGCCGCCTGGAAGTCTTTCAGTTTACCCAGAAAATAGCCACGCTCATTTTGCGGCTCGGCCCAAAAGGGCGCCGAGTCGCTCGCCAAATTCAAATATTTGAAGGCATTTTCTTTATCGTTGCCCGCAACATAAAGGAAAGCTGCCGCGTTGTAGGCGCGTGGACAGTAATCGATGACCCATTTGTATTTGCCATTTTTGCCTGATGTTCCTACAAACTCCAGAAATTCTTCGATCTTGTCCACGTAAATGATTTTTTCACCGGCTTCGGTTTTTCGCGATTCACATTGAGACAAGATCGGCTTCAACTTTGAAAAAGCGGTTTCACGATCGCCATTTTGAATAGCCGAATTAATTTCATTTATTTTTTTGACCTCTGTTTCACCGAGCGCATGGTTTTTCTGTTCGAGCACGGTTTCTACCACTTCAGTCGGCGCCACATCTTCGGCAAGCGCCAGATTAGGAGTCAGCATGAGCAGGGCGACGATAATTTCTTTCATTATTGTTCTCGAATATAGCCGTTCGTGAAAATCAAAAACCTGCTGCCAGTCGACTGCCCTGGCTGATGGCGCGCTTCGCATCCAGCTCGGCGGCTACGTCGGCACCACCAATAAGATGTAGTGATTTCCCCAAGGCTTTTAGCGGCTCAACCAGCGTACGAAGCGGTTCTTGTCCGGCACATATCACGATGTTATCGACTGGCAAAGTTTGCTCGACTCCATTGATCTGGATTCGAAAGCCCGTATCGTCTATGCCGAGATAGGTGATGCCACTCAACATTTTCACGCCCTTGGCTTTCAAGGTGCTGCGATGGATCCAGCCGGTAGTCTTGCCGAGCTTTGCACCGATTTTCCCTTCGGTTCTCTGCAGTAGCCAGACTTCACGAACGGCAGCTTCAGGCTTTGGTCGTACCAAGCCACCACGCCCAATGAAGTCCGCATTCACTCCCCATTCCCGCATCCAGCGGTCTTTATGAAGAGTAGAGGATTCGCCATCATGTACTAAAAATTCACTGACATCGAAACCGATTCCGCCCGCACCGATGACGGCTACTTTTTTACCTGGAATCACTTTGCCCGCCAGCACATCAATATAGCTGCAGACTTTTGCATGGTCGCTACCAGGGAAGCTTATTTTGCGCGGAGTGATGCCGGTGGCCAGCACAACTTCGTCGAAATCTTTCAAAGCGTCAGCTTCAACACGCATGCCAAGACGTTGCTCAACTTTGTGCAATTCGAGTTGCCGCCCGAAATAACGGAGTGTTTCGTAGAATTCTTCCTTGCCAGGAATTTT
>JBDTTC010000031.1:0-1792 GCA_039930825.1 Arenimonas sp. | reverse complement strand
AAGAAAACTGCCTGTCACCCAGCGATTGAATGCACCCATCGCCGGACCGCACCATATCTGGAAATCACTGGCGCGATCTTCAGCGCCATCGATAGCCCAGCGACTGGACAGGCCCAGATAGGCACGGAACACCAAGGCCATACGATGCTTGCCATCGCGTTCGGCACGTTCGACTTGAGCGGAATCACGTGTCAGCCAAAACTCGCGAGTCGAAGCCCATGCCTCGGAAAATTGGGCGCGCAGAATATCGCGTTCGATCTTTTCGCGTTCGTTATCGGGAATTGATTCCAAGGAAGGCCAGGCGCGATAGACCTCAT
Organism: Arenimonas sp.; assembly: GCA_039930825.1. GTDB lineage: Bacteria > Pseudomonadota > Gammaproteobacteria > Xanthomonadales > Xanthomonadaceae > Arenimonas. The sequence continues at coordinate 1,475 of JBDTTC010000031.1, read as the reverse complement.
ACAATTTGCGTGCACGCATCGCGAACAAACTACCTCGACGCAACACCTGCACATCCACACCCATCTCGAACATATCGGCAGCAGGCGCCATGATGACATCGGCCATGCCGGCACCTGCGAGCATCACGCGTCCGCGTTCGCCCAAACCACTTTCGATACAGGCCTGATTGACCGAGCCGGTTTGCACATAGGCGGCGCCTAATGCAAATGCAGCCGCTACTGCAGCAGGAGTTCCTAAACCGCCTGCTGCACCGATACGAATGGCGCGTTGATAGCCACGCGCGGCAACAATTTCATCACGCAAACGAGCGATGGTCGGCAACAGTGCAGTCAGCGGTCTATTGTCGGTATGGCCTCCGGAGTCGGCTTCGACGGTAATGTCTTCAGCTAGCGGTATATGTGCAGCTAATTCGATTTCGCTGGCCGTCAGCAAGCCTTGCTGATGCAAGGCCGTAAGAATATTCGCAGGTGCAGGCTCCAGAAAATGTCGTGCGACTTCTTCACGCGAGACCTTGGCGATTACTCGATGCTTGCGCTGTATTCTGCCCTGCTCATCGCGATACAGCCCGCTAGCGGCATAACGCACCACGGCTGGCGTGAGAGCCATATAGGCAGAGGCTTCCACGCATCGCACATCGTGCTGCAAAAAAAGTTCGACAATCTTATGTTCAAGCGCCGGTTCGGCCGGGCTATGAATCAGATTGACACCCCAGGGAAGTTCCGATGGGCCAAGTTCTTTCTTGAGTTGTTCAATGCTGGCTTCGACCCGAGCCGGTGAAAGTCCGGCCGCGCCAAAAAAGCCCAAGCAACCACTACGCGCCATCGCACTCACCATGGCCACACTGGCAATGCCATTGGCCATCGCACCGGCTACATAAGGAAAACGCAGGCGATGGGTTTCGGCGAAACCACGATCACCCAGCCATTCGGGATAAAGCGGCGGCAGGCTGGCAAGCACCGGCCAACTACCTGATACCGAGTTTTCCGACCAATGTCCGCCGCGACCCAAGCCAATTCGACCGTCGCGTTCGTCTCGGACTACATAATGTGTGCTACGAACGTCGGCAATGGCTTCCGCAAGCGCAGGGCCTGAAAACACTGGCAAATGGCCGTCTGGCCGCCAATGTAAATCGCTTGTTTTTGGGGTTTTTGACGGTGGTGAAGAAGAATTTGGCACTGAGTGTCACTTTTTTGAGAGCCGTAGTTATATCCTTAAGGACATGAAAAATCCACCAGTACAGCTCCGGGAACGAAAAAAAGATGCCACGAGGCGAGCTTTAATAAAGTCAGCCAACCGGCTATTTCAGGTGGCCGGGTTCGAAGCCACCACCATCGATGAAGTCTGCCAAGATGCCGGCATCAGCCGCAGGACGTTTTTCCGCTACTTTCCCGACAAAGAAACTCTGGCATTCCCGCATCGCGATGAACGCTTGCAGCGTTTCATCGATTTACTCGGCAATGCCCCGGATGCCAGG
>JBDTTC010000030.1:0-2287 GCA_039930825.1 Arenimonas sp. | reverse complement strand
CACTGGGCCAAGCACATATCACCGTGAATAAAAATGCCGTGCCGAATGATCCGCGTTCGCCGTTCGTGACCTCGGGTTTGCGTATCGGTACGCCAGCCGTTACCACGCGTGGTTACAAAGAGCCCGATTGCGTGGCGCTGGCCAACTGGATTTGCGATGTGCTGGACAATCCGAAAGACGAGAAAGTGATTGCCGGCGTGCGTGAAAACGTGACGCTGCAATGCAAGCAGTTTCCGGTGTATGGATAAGAGCCGGAAGGTGAGAGGCGGGATGCGGGGGGCAAAGCGGCACATTTTTTGCAGCCGAATTGCCGGTCTTCGCACGACTGTTTTTTACCACCGCGACTCTCCGCTTTTCCACCTCTCGCCTCCCGTCTCTCGCCTCCCATAAAATGCATTGCCCCTTCTGCCAACACGATGACACCCGCGTAATCGACTCGCGTGTTTCCGAAGACGGAACCACCATTCGTCGTCGTCGCGAGTGTCCGTCCTGCACGGAGCGTTTCAACACGTTTGAAACCGCGGAATTGAAATTGCCGAGCATCGTCAAAAGCGATGGTCGGCGCGAAGCCTTCGATGAAAAGAAGTTGCGCATCAGTTTTGATCGTCCCTTGCAGAAACGTCCGGTCTCGGCCGAGCAGGTTGATCAGGCGGTTCGCAATGTGATGCATGCATTGCGTCTGTCGGGCGAACGCGAATTGCCTTCGATGCGTGTTGGCGAGTTCGTAATGAACGAATTGAAATCGCTGGATCATGTGGCCTATGTGCGCTTTGCCTCGGTCTATCGCAGCTTCGAAGACGTGCAGGAATTCCGCGAAGAAATCGAAAAGCTTGAGCGCGATTTGCCGGGTCTGGATAAATCGCAGCTGTCTTTACTTGAAGCCAACGTAGCCAAAATCGGCAAGGTAAAAGGTAAGCCGTAAGTGGTACAAATCCGGTTTCTTGCCGATGTCCCGGAACATGTCGATCAGCTTGCCGATTGGCATCATGCGCAGTGGTCATCTTTGTACACCGATTGGACACACGCAGTAACACGTGCGGATCTTTTAGATTACACGAAATGCAAAACTTTGCCGACAACATTGGTTTTGCTGGAAGATGAGAATTTATTGGGCTCGGCAAGTTTGCTAGAAGAAGATGCAGTGGAATTGGCGGCAATTGGCAATGCATGGCTTGCCAGTTTGTTTGTAAAGCCGGAAGCGCGAGGCAGAGGTTTCGGAGTCATGCTGGTGAAGGCCATCATGCAACATGCAAAAGATATTTCGATCGAAGAAATGTTTTTATTCACTCCGGAACATAAAACGTTTTATCAACAATTGGGTTGGACTGCTTTTTATCAAGCCAATTTGAATGGTCAGGTAGTGGATGTGATGAATTATCGGATAAACGGTGTTGCGCAATGACATTCTCGGAACGCGATAGTCGCATGATGGCTCGCGCGCTCTTGTTGGCAGAGTGCGGTGCCTACACGACCCAGCCCAACCCGATGGTCGGCTGTGTGATTGCAAGAGGCGATAAAATCGTCGGCGAGGGTTTTCACCAGCGTGCCGGTGAACCGCATGCCGAAGTATTTGCATTGCAGGAAGCGGGCGAGCAGGCGCAGGGTGCAACGGCATTCGTGACGCTTGAACCTTGTTCGCATTTCGGCAAGACACCGCCGTGTGCCGATGCATTGGTACAAGCGGGAATTACTCGTGTGGTCGCGGCGATTGCTGATCCGTTCCATGCTGTCTCGGGCCGCGGCTTTGAAAAATTGCAGGCAGTCGGAATTCAAGTCGAAGTAGGTCTGCTTGAACAACAGGCGCGTGAACTCAATCGCGGATTTTTGTCGCGTGTGCAACGCGGTCGCCCCTGGACAAGAATTAAATTGGCGATGAGCCTGGATGGTCGCACGGCATTGGCCAGCGGCGAATCCAAATGGATTAGCTCGGAAGATTCACGCTTCGATGTCGCGCAATGGCGTGCCCGCAGTGGCGCAATCTTAACCAGCGACGTTACGGTGAAACACGATGACCCGCATCTGACAGTCCGTATGCGTGAGCCGGAAAATTTCAAACCTCCTTTGCGGGTCGTGCTCGATAGTCAGGGTTATCTCGGCGATAACTACCGGATTTTCGATGACTGTGCAGAGAGCATTACCGTGCATGCAATGGATGTGGTTCCCGATTACGGCGCGCACCGTGATGCGATCGCAGTACCGAGCAGCTTTGGCCATGTCGATTTACCGGCGGTGCTGAACCAATTGGCGCAGCGCGGCGTGAATGAACTTCAGGTTGAAGCCGGCCCGC
>JBDTTC010000029.1:0-2912 GCA_039930825.1 Arenimonas sp. | reverse complement strand
AGGTTGCGGCAAGATTGGGGCGCAATGTTTCGCGCGGTGGCGCTAGCGATCACAAACCGATACAAGCAGCTTGGCGCGAAAGACTAGAATTTTGGTTCATTGTGCGGAGACTTCTCATGACGTTGAAATCATTTCTGCTTTTGGCTGCAATATTCTCCATCAGTGCATTACCGGATACCGCCCTCCCGTCCGGCAGCACGCCTCAGCAGCTCCAACACGAGGTGGCCCGCCTTGGCGGAAAAGTGGAACTGGTGCGCGATCAAATCACGAGAGTAGATTTGAGCCGCAGCAAAATCAGCGATGCCGACCTTGCCGTATTGGAAGATTTCACGGATCTTCTCGAGCTCGATTTGCGACTGACCGCCGTCAGCGATAAAGGGCTGATTCACTTGAAGACATTATCCTCACTGCGTAGCCTGAACCTGTTTCGTACCACCGTCACCGACGAGGGGCTGCGAAGCCTTACGCATATGACAAAACTTGAAACGTTTCTTATTGGCGGAACCCACGTCACCGATGCGGGGCTGGGGTCAATGCGTGCATTTCCTGAGTTGAAAAAACTGAGCGTGTTCGACACGCAATGCAGCGATGCGGGATTGACGTCGCTTGCTGGCCTGAAAAACCTGCAGACACTCCTCACTGGAAAATCGAAAATCACCGAAGCGGGGATTGCCACGCTGCGGAAGTCGTTGCCCAACTTGCGCACGAGCGAATGAAACTTGTTTGGTTTAGCTCTGTCACGCGGCTCAGAAGAGCGGCCCAAGTAGAAGCGCTGCGCACAGCAAATCCACAGCGGCATTCGCCGTCGAGTAAATCCTACCCATACAGGTAGTTTCTTCATTCGCGATCACCCTCAGACTCCAAAGCAATAAGGCGGATGCTCATGGGCGGAGGCGACGGGGGCAGGGCGGCGCGAGAGGCTCACATGCTGCAATACGGAACTGAAGGCTGATGTCCTTGTAATCGCACACCGCGGAAGTAAATCGCCATCGCGAACAAAATTCCTCAACGCGGTGAATCCAACAACCTTTATTGTCCTCTGCCGGGCCAACGAAGTATCAGGCAGTCGCATTGCCTGATGCCGAGATCGTCACGGAACTAGAGAAACGTGGTCGTGTTATCCGCACCGATTTTGAGGATGACGATTGCACTGCTTCGCCTGACAAGATGGGGCCGGATTCAGATGGCAAGGCTGAGGGTGCAACAACATTCTCGTTTCCATAGCTGCCAACGGACACGTGTCGGCAGAGTACCGCCGTGTCTCTGACTAAAAAACAATATCGAACAAAGGCAGTGAAGCCAAGGACTATTCGGCTGTTCTATTTGGATTCAAACGGAATACCAGCAAGCTCCAGGGCTGCGCTGGCAATCTCCCGCTTGACGAGCGCACGGTCGAGCGCCTGAGATGCGTCCTGCGTGCCAATGCAAACGTGCCTCAACGCGGCATCGTATTCTTCGCAAGCCTCGTCCCACGGAAGCGCGGCATTATTGAAAGCAGTGACTTGATCGGGCGTAGGCATGGACTCAATTGTATGCCTGCTAGTTTGAGACCTATACGAGTCTAAAACGTTTCCCACGTTAAGCAGATGTCCGCTATCGGCGGCGGACGTTGGAAGCACGGGAGAGAATTCACAGAACGACATGACACTGCAAAATCAAGTTACTTCGCCCAGCGCTAGGGTTTTTTCGGTTGGACATTGAGCTTGGCAGATACGCCAAACTCCTTCAGCTTTTCCACGTGCTCCGCCGGAATGCCCATCTCCTGACTTAACTCCGCAACTTTGACAAAATCCGCTTTTGCTTCTTCGGTTTTGCCTAGCGCGTGATAAGCAAGGCCCCGATAGTAATATGCGGCCCAATAATTTGATTGCCTCGCAATGCCTCTTGTTAATTCGTCGACTGCATCTGCATGGCGTCCCAACTCAAGGTAAATGCGCGCCCGATGATAGGAAATGGGCATGCTCGGACCGGGCTTGCTTCGATCTTCGTCAAACTCTTCGGCTTTCTTAAGAGTGACGAGCGCATTGTCATATTGCTTTAGCTGCTTCTGATAGTCCGAGAGCGCGATAAGCGGCCATGCGTTGTGATCCATTGCAGTACCCATTGCGGCGTTTTGATCTTCGAGCGCTTTCTCCGGCATGTCCGTCTCGGAGTAAGCACGCGCCCTTGCCTGTAGCGCGGCCGAACGCTCATTGCGGTTGAGCCGCATGCCAAGACACAAATTCAGTGGCTCGAAAGCCTCTTGATACTTTCGCTCATTGACGGCCTTGATGCCTTGCTCACACACAATGGGGGTGGTTTGCAAGACGGTTACAACGGCCATAGTGGAACTGGAAGTGGCAAGCAGGAGGAGAAAAGGGGTAGCCTCCCTCTTGGCCAATTTCTTAGCGCCCATTGGATCTATACCGTTGCTGAGTTGACGCTTTATCTCCTCCCTCTTGCCTCTCGCATCCGCCAATGAAACGGTGGGATAAATTCCGCAAGAAAAAACCTTCTCTTTACCAAGGTGCCGATATTTGATGCGCCAATATTTAGAACCGGTCGACTTTATGAGTAAGTAGAGCCCAGCAGCGTCCGTCATCTTCCGGTCTCGCTCAGTAGGCTTTGCTGTCCTGCATTGCATATCAGTGAGTGCCATGGTTGGGGGTACTTTTCAGCTCGATTTGTGAGGACGCGCTTTTCAGGGGGTACATAGGGGGTATTTGGGCATTGCGTAGAAGTCGTCGCAATATGTACCCCCGAAAAGTACCCCCGATTTTGTCGGATGTAAACGGCCGACGTTGAACGAATACAAACAAAAAACCCGCATTCCTCATAGGGAGATGCGGGTTTTCTGAACGTACCTGAATATCTTTGAACAAAAACTTGGTGCCCGAAAGAGGACTCGAACCTCCACACCGTTGCCGGCGCCA
>JBDTTC010000028.1:0-2756 GCA_039930825.1 Arenimonas sp. | reverse complement strand
CAATGCGTCATATTCGTTGTCGTTCAAGCCACTCCAGTTCACAACATTGCCGCTTTGGAAATTCGATAGAAAATTTCTTGCGTCATTGACGTCGGCGATCCATCCGCCACGAAACACTTGTGTAATGACTTTCTGTTTCCGATTGTTGACGAAGACTTTCCATTCTTCGTTTCGCAAGCGTACCTTTATTCCCAGCACGTCTCGCCACATGGCGGCGACCGCCAGTGACAGCCTTCGATGCGGAGTAGAGGTGTTATAGCGCAACTCGATTTCAAGCGGTTTATTGATATCGTAACCAGCGGCAAGTAATTTTTTTCGCGCCAAATTTTCGCGTTGTAGCTGCGTAAGTTTCGACCAGTTCAATGCAACCGTTGGATAATCAGCGGTGCCGGGCGGCACCACGGCGTAAGCTGCTTGTTCGCCAAAGCCGGTGATATAGCGCGTCAATTTGTCGCGATCAATTGCCAGCGATAAAGCTTCGCGCAAAGCACGATTATTTTTTAGCGGCGGCTGCGTCAGATTAAAGCCGAACCAGAAACTGCCTAGATAGGGGGAGATGCGTAGCTGCGCCCCGAATTTTTGTTTCAGTGCAGTCAGTGGCTGTGGCGGTAGGGTTTCGGTAATATCCAAGCCGCCGGATTCAAAACGTTTAAGCTCACTAGAGGCATCTTCGGTCACGTGATAACGCACGGTCGGAATGCCGGCTTGTTGGCGGAAGTTCGGGTTGCGTTCCAGCTTCACGAACGATTGAGGTGTCCAAGCAAGAAGGCGATAAGCGCCATTGCTGACCAGATTGCCAGGCCTTGTGTGCTGTGCGGAAAACTTTTCGATTGCCGGCAAATAAACCGGATATGCAGTGGGTAGTGTCAGTAATTGCAGAAGTGCAGCACTGCGTTTTAATTTGATAACGACCGTTTGCGGATCGGGTGATGACACACCGAGTTGCGACGGTGATTTTTCACCTCGCATTATTTCGCCGGCATTTTCGATAGCCTCGAAATGTTCGGCAAACGGCGCTGCGGTAAGTGGTGTAAAGGCACGCTGGAAGCTACGGATAATATCGTTCGCCGTTAGCGTTTCGCCGTTGCTCCATTTCAGTTGTTCGCGAAGGTGGAATGTCCATGTACGACCATCATCAGAAATCTCCCAGCGTTCCGCCATGCCGGGTATCAAATTACCTTTAGCATCTTTAGCGACCAGGCCTTCATAAAGATCTCGGAGAATATTGCCGCAGGCAACTTCGGGGCATTTGTGTGCATCGAGCGTTGAAGGCTCTGGGCCATTGCCGCGCTCTAGGGTTTGTGCTGCCAAGGGCGCAGTGGCAAGCAGCAATATGATTGACAAAATAATACGCATGCTTGGGGTAAACTCGGCTCGATGGCTGGCTTGTGATTGTAGAGTCTAGCCCACACATTCAACGAATACTTATCGAGATTTAACTATGTCGGGTCCAAGCAATGTGGCAGAGCAGGTAATTCAGGACAAGCAGGAAATTATCGATTTCCATGCCAAGGGCAATAAGCCAGAGTCGGCTTGGCGGATTGGTACCGAACATGAAAAATTCGGGTTCCGACTGGATGATTTACGCGCACCAACCTATGAAGGCGATCGCGGTATCGAGGCGATGTTGCGTGGCTTGATGCGCTTCGGCTGGCAGCCTTATGAAGAGCATGGAAAGCTGATTGCGCTCACGCGCGATGGCGCTTCGGTAACGCTGGAGCCGGCCGGGCAATTGGAGTTATCCGGTGCGATGGTTGAAAACGTACACCAGACATGTTGTGAAGTTGCCACCCATTTATTTGAAGTGAAATCGGTTGCCGATGAATTGCGTTTGGGTTTTCTTGGTATGGGTTTCCAACCGAAATGGCAGCGCGATGAAATGCCCTGGATGCCGAAAGGCCGCTACAAAATCATGCGCGACTATATGCCCAAGGTTGGCACACTCGGTTTGGATATGATGACGCGTACCTGCACGGTGCAGGTGAATCTTGATTTTGCCTCCGAAGCCGACATGATAAAGAAATTCCGCGTGTCGCTGGCATTGCAGCCAATTGCGACTGCACTGTTTGCCGACTCGCCGTTTACCGAAGGCAAGCCAAACGGTTATCTGAGTTATCGCTCGCATATCTGGACCGATACCGACAAAAATCGGACCGGCATGCTGGACTTTGTTTTTGACGAAGGATTCGGGTTTGAGCGTTATGTCGATTATCTGCTCGATGTGCCGATGTATTTCACTTATCGCAACAAGGAATATATTGATTGTGCAGGTTTGAGTTTTCGTGATTTCCTCAAAGGCGATTTGCCTAATTTGCCTGGCGTACTGCCGACCATGAAAGACTGGGCTGACCATATGACGACGGCATTCCCGGAAGTGCGCCTGAAACAATATCTGGAAATGCGCGGCGCCGATGGCGGACCCTGGAATCGGTTATGCGCGTTACCGGCTTTCTGGGTCGGCTTGCTTTATGACCAGACTGCACTCGATGCCGCCTGGGATCTGGTGAAAGATTTCACGATGGAAGAACGCAATCATCTTCGCGATAACGTACCGAAGATGGGTTTTAAAGTGCCTTTCAGAAACAACAGTCTGCGTGAACTTGCGCTTGAAGCCCTGAAGATTTCGGGCATGGGTTTGCAGCGTCGTAACAGACTGAATTCGACCGGTGCCAGTGAAGCGGTATTTATCGAGCCCTTGATTGAATTTGCAATGGCGAATCAAACACCGGCTGAGCGCAAGCTTGAGTTGTACAACA
>JBDTTC010000027.1:0-6812 GCA_039930825.1 Arenimonas sp. | reverse complement strand
GTGGGCGCAGCAAGCAGGCGCCCCTGCGAAAGCAGGATGATCCTATTGAAAAATCAATCTGCCAAGGTCAGCAAACTCGCATTGCCACCTGCCGCCGTCGTGTTTACAGTCAAGGTACGCTCACTGGCGAACTTCAATAAATAATGTGGGCCGCCCGCTTTCGGGCCGGTGCCGCTCAGGCCTTCGCCACCGAAAGGTTGTACACCAACGACGGCACCAATTTGATTGCGATTGACGTAGCAGTTACCAACACGCACGGATTTCGCGATGTGATTAATGGTCGAGTCGATGCGCGAATGAATACCAAGCGTTAAACCATAGCCACTGGCGTTGATTTGATTGAGCACGTCATCAAGTTGCGATGCTTCGTAACGAATCACATGTAATACCGGTCCGAAAATTTCGCGGCTTAATTGCGACAGCGATTTCAATTCATAGGCACGTGGTGCGAAGAAACTGCCGTCAGAACAAGCCGCCGGTAATTCAACGGCCTTGATCAATTTCGCTTCCTTGTCCATCCGTTCGGCATGGGCTACGAGAATCGCTTTTGCATCTTCATCGATGACCGGGCCAACATCGGTTGATAACAAACCCGGATCGCCAACGACCAATTCATCCATCGCACCGCTAAGCATGTGAATGACTTTATCAGCGATGTCGCTTTGCACGAATAAAATGCGGGCAGCGGAACAACGCTGACCGGCAGAGTCAAAGGCAGCAGTAATGGCATCTTTCACCAATTGCTCCGGCAATGCCGAAGAGTCTGCGATCAAGGCGTTTTGTCCGCCGGTTTCGGCGATCAAAGTTGCGATTTGCGCATTGCGTGCTGCGAGACTGCGATTGATTGCCCACGCGGTTTCAGTCGAACCGGTAAAGCAGACACCGGCAACGCGCGGGTCTTTCGTCAGTGCGGCGCCAATAGTGGCGCCATCGCCTGGAAGGAATTGCAGCACGTTTTCCGGCACGCCAGCTTCATGCAATAACTTCACGGCGAAGAAAGCCATCAGGCTGGTTTGTTCAGCCGGTTTTGCAATCACGGTATTGCCGGCTGCCAAGGCCGCAGCAATTTGCCCCATGAAAATGGCGAGCGGAAAATTCCACGGACTGATGCAAACAAATACGCCGCGACCATGCAATTGCAGTTCGTTCGACTCACCGGTTGGGCCAGGCAATTTTTCCGGATGGCCAAACAGCTTGCGTGATTGAACCGCGTAGTAACGGCAGAAATCCACCGCTTCACGTACTTCTGCGACCGAGGCTGACATCGATTTACCGGCTTCTTTCACGCACAGCGCAATTAATTCCGGCATGCGTTGTTCCATCAAATCGGCAGCATGTTCAAGAATTTTTGCGCGTGATGCAGCAGGTGTGTGGTCCCATTCCTGAAAAGCCGAATGCGCATTGTCCAAAGCTTGTTGCACTTGTGCGCTATCGGTTGATTGCCATTGACCCACGCTGTCCTTGCGGTTAGCGGGGTTGGTCACCGCATTCATCGGACCGGTATTTTTGCTGCCCGGCACCAACGGCGTTGCCTGCCAGTTTTTAATCGCGGCGTTCACACTCTTGGCGAGTTCGGCTAAAGCGGAATCATTGGCTAAGTTGATGCCCATAGAATTTTTTCTCTCGTCGCCAAACAAATGGCCAGGGGTAGGAATGCGGGGATGTGCTTTGCTGGCAAAGCCGGTAACGGCAGCGACGGGATCGGCGACCAGATCTTCCGGTTTTACATTTTCATCGGTAATACGGTTGACGAAGCTCGAGTTCGCGCCGTTTTCCAGCAGGCGACGGACGAGATACGGCAACAAGTCTTCATGCGAACCGACCGGTGCATAAACTCGGCACGGAACTGCTAGATCATTCTTGCCGATCACTTCGGCATACAAGTCATGACCCATGCCGTGCAGACGCTGGTATTCGTAATCCGGCAAGCCGGCGTTTTTTGCGATTTGATAAATGGCCGCAATCGTGTGCGCGTTGTGGGTAGCAAACATCGGATAAATAACATCATTCGCCTGCAACATTTTTTTTGCGCAGGCGATATAGCTCACATCGGTATTGGGCTTGCGGGTAAACACCGGATAGTTAGCGTAGCCATCCATCTGCGCTTTCTTGATTTCCGAATCCCAGTACGCACCTTTGACCAGACGAATCGGCATACGGCGGCCGGTAGTTTTCGCCAGATCAATTAAATAATCGAGCACGAATGGCGCGCGCTTCTGATAGGCCTGTACGGCAAGCCCGTAGCCTTCCCAGCCGTCGAGAGATTTGTCGGCAAATACTTTTGCGATCAGCTCTAACGACAACTCAAGACGTTCTGATTCTTCGGCATCAATCGTGAAGCCGATACCGACCGCTTTGGCCTGTTGCGCGAGTTGCAAAATGCGCGGCGCCAATTCGTTCATTACGCGTTCGCGTTTACCGACTTCAAGACGCGGATGCAGTGCAGAGAGTTTGATCGAGATCGAAGGCGCTGCAAAAATATTTGGATACGGCCCGCCAGCGCCAATGGCGGCAATCGCATTTTTATAGGCCTGGAAATAACGTTCGGCATCGGCAGCGGTAAATGCCGCTTCGCCGAGCATGTCGAAGGAATAACGATAGTTTGAACCTTCGCCTTTTTGCGAACGCTCCAGTGCTTCGGAAATCGTGCGACCCAAAACAAATTGATGGCCCATGATGCGCATGGCCTGGCGAACGGCCAGACGAATTGCCGGTTCGCCGGCGCGCGAGACCAAACGCTTGAATGCACCGCCGAAATTACGCTGGGTTTCATCGGCCAGGCTGACGATCTTGCCGGTCAGCATCAAACCCCATGTGGAAGCGTTCACCAGCAATGAACTGGATTGGCCAACATGCGAATCCCAGTTGGCATCGCCGAGCTTGTCGCGAATCAATTTATCGGCTGTACCCTGGTCCGGTATGCGCAATAAGGCCTCGGCCACGCACATCAGCAAGACGCCTTCCTCGCTTGATAAATCATATTCGCGCATGAACGCTTCGACCAAACCGGGATCCGCCGCACGGATTCGGACTTTTTTCACCAGGCCGGCCGCCATGATTTGTACCTGTGCCTGGTCGGTTTCGACAAGACGGGCCTGTTCGAGTAATTCGCTTAAATGCTCCGCTTCATCCCGCGCATAGGCTGCAGTGATGCGCATCATCAAAGGTGAAAAGCGCTTGGGTAACTCAGATGAAAGAATGGAATTCACAGACGACCTGGCGGGTAAGAGAGGAAAGCAAGACGGCAATTCTACGGCTTTGCGAGTCCTCTGGGCAGGGCGTCGTTCTTCACCTTGCTGTCCATACTGACGAGTATTCTTGTTGCCGGTAAGGCGGTCTAACGGGTAAAATTAGGCAGATTTCCTGTGGCCAACCCTAAGGATTTTCGATGATCGAGCAGTTTTTGTCGGGAAATAGTCGCTGCGCCCTAGTATTGCGTCCGCGTCGGGCGATGACAAAAATGCAATTCGTCGGGCTGTTCGCGGTAATTGCGATGGCAACATGGGCGGTAGCGATACTCGGTTACTTGATAGGGAATGTGTTTGCACCGGCATTTGCGTTACTCGATTGCGTTTTCGTTGCAGCTTCATTGCGTTGGGTTTGGTTGAAAAGCAGTTGTTTCGAAACAATTGAGCTGGATGCTGAGCATTGCAGGGTATTGCGTTCGGGGCAGGAAGAATTCGTGTTTGACGCGCACCCCTATTGGGTTCGCATGCAGCTTGAAAAAGCGCAGGAAGCACCGCGTATCGTGCTGGCGTCAAAAGGTAAAAGTTGTGAGGTCGGATCGTTTCTGGCGCCGGATGAGCGCCGTGATCTGGTCATAAAGTTGAAAATATTATTGGCGCAGGCAGCACATCGCGCTTGACGATTTTAGTTTGATGTACGGGGATTGAGGCGGACATGATGAAAACAAATCGCATCACGGCAATATTGACCGGTCTGATGGCCAGTGTTGCTTCTTTGGCAGTGTTTGCCGATGACACCAAGGAGCCACAACTCTGGCAGCTGAATATGACCGATGGCGTTACCGCGAGCTCGCAGAATGCCTATGACTCACACATGCTGATGTTCTGGGTCTGCGTAGTCATCGGAATTATCGTATTCGGTGCCATGGGAATTGCGATGTTCAAATTCCGCAAATCCAAAGGTGCCGTGCCAGATACCAATTTCACCCACAGCACACTGCTGGAAGTTCTCTGGACCGGCATACCCATCATCATTTTGATCGCTTCCGCGATTCCAGCGACCGGCAAGGTAATGGAGCTTTACAACGCCAACCATTCGGCCAAGCCTTATGAAATGACGATCAAGGTTACCGGCCAGCAGTGGTTGTGGAGCTATGAATACAAGGGCGAAGGACTGGAATACACCTCGCGCCTGGATCGTGAGTCTGACCGCTTGCGTCAGGACCCCACGTCCAGCAAGGAAGCCATTATTGCCCACAAGCATTATTTGCGTGATGTCGATAATCCTCTTGTGATTCCTGCCGATACCCGAGTTCGTTTCGTGATTACCGCTGATGACGTGATTCACGCGTGGTGGGTACCTGCCCTCGGCTGGAAACAGGATGCAATTCCTGGTGTTATCAATGAAGCCTGGACCGAAGTTCCGGCAGCGAAAATTGGTACTTACCGCGGCGTTTGTGCAGAGCTTTGCGGTAAAGATCATGGCTTTATGCCAATCGTTGTAAAAGTGGTTTCGAAAGCGGATTACAAAACCTGGTTGGCTGCAAAGAAAGCGGCGAACAATCCGACTCCAGTCGCAGCTACCGAAGCGATGACTGTTGAAGACGGTGAAGTACCAGCAGAAGGGGTAGCTGAAGAAGCTGCAATTCCTGCCGCGAAAACACAACCCTAATTTACCGAATTTTTTAAGAGGCACGCGCCATGGCACATGACATTGCTCACGACGGTCATCACGACGATCACGACCACAAGCAAGGTTTCTTCGAGCGTTGGTTTTACTCCACCAACCATAAAGATATCGGTACTTTGTATTTGTTGTTTTCATTGCTGATGTTCTTCATCGGCGGTGCGATGGCGATGGTCATTCGCGCCGAATTGTTCCAGCCTGGCCTGCAATTGCTGAAACCGGAATTCTTCAACCAGATGACCACTACGCATGCGCTGGTGATGATCTTCGGTGCGGTGATGCCGGCATTCGTCGGTTTGGCGAACTGGATGATTCCATTGATGATTGGCGCGCCAGATATGGCATTGCCGCGCATGAACAACTGGTCTTTCTGGATTATGCCTTTCGCTTTCACCCTATTGTTGATGCCTTTGATTCTTGAAGGCTTTGGTATTGGCGGCGGCGGGCCTGCTGGCGGCTGGACACTTTATCCGCCTTTGTCTTTGCAAAGCGGTTCGAGCATGGCATTTACGGTGTTCGCGATCCACATGATGGGTGTTAGTTCGATCATGGGCGCAATTAACATTATCGCTACTGTTTTGAACATGCGCGCCCCTGGCGTGGATTTGTTGAAAATGCCGGTATTCGTTTGGACATGGCTGATCACAGCGTTCTTGTTGATCGCCGTAATGCCCGTATTAGCCGGTTCCGTAACCATGTTATTGACCGACAAGTTCTTCGGCACCAGCTTCTTCAATGCCGCAGGTGGCGGTGACCCGGTGATGTATCAGCACATCTTCTGGTTCTTCGGTCATCCCGAGGTTTACATCATGATTCTGCCTGCCTTCGGCGTGGTATCTGAAATCATTCCAACCTTTGCCCGCAAGCCGCTGTTTGGTTATCAGGCGATGGTGTACGCGACCGCATCGATTGCATTCCTGAGCTTCATCGTTTGGGCCCACCACATGTTCACCGTCGGCATGCCGCTCGGCGGCGAGTTGTACTTCATGTACGCCACCATGTTGATTGCAATTCCGACCGGCGTGAAAGTCTTCAACTGGATTACGACCTTGTGGCGTGGTTCGATTACTTTTGAAACCCCTATGTTGTTCGCGCTTGGTTTCGTGATCATGTTTACGATCGGTGGCTTCTCAGGTTTGATGCTGGCGATTGTTTCGGCCGACATGCAATACCAAGATACCTATTTTGTGGTCGCACACTTCCATTACGTTCTAGTAACCGGTGCGATTTTCGGCATCATGGCCGGTGTGTATTACTGGCTGCCGAAATGGACCGGCCACATGTACAACGAAACACTGGGCAAATGGCATTTCTGGCTTAGCACCATTTTCGTGAACCTGTTGTTCTTCCCGCAACACTTCCTGGGTTTGGCCGGCATGCAGCGCCGTGTTCCCGACTACAACCCGGCCTTTGCCGATTTCAATATGTGGTCCTCGATCGGTGGATTCGGTTTCGGCTTAAGCCAATTGCTCTTTGCCTATATCGTCTGGTCCACTATTCGCGGCGGTGTGAAAGCCGAAGCCCGTTCATGGGAAAGTGCCAGAGGCCTGGAATGGACATTGCCTTCGCCACCACCACACCATAGCTTCACAACGCCGCCGCTTATTCGTGACGGTGATTTGGCCCATGGCGATATCACCCACTAATGGCCAATTCTGAGCACAATGCCGAAGTACAGGGCCGTGCGAAAGCGCGGCGCACGGCCTTGATTCTGGGCTTGATTGCGCTTGCGGTTTACGGCGGTTTTTTATTGAGCGTGGCGATCAAGTAATGAAGCCTGAAGTTCGCAAAACACTTAAAAACGTCGCACTGATCTCGGTGTGTTCGTTTGCATTTGCGTTTTCGATGGTGCCCTTGTACAACGTCGCCTGTGAAAAAATCTTCGGTATCAAAATGGAAAAAGGGCCGACCGGTGAAGAAACTCTTTCCGGTGCAAAGAT
>JBDTTC010000026.1:0-11600 GCA_039930825.1 Arenimonas sp. | reverse complement strand
TGTTCGAAACTTACCAGATCGCCAGCAAGTGCCGGGTCACGAAGACTGTATTGCATGGATTGCAGCAGGCTGATCGCTTTCCGAGTTTCATCATGCGATGAAAACAATAAATCGATATCGCTACAATCACGCAAGTGAGCGGATGGATACAACCAATACGCTAGTGCCGAGCCTTTCAGCAGCAAGGCATGGATTCCAGCCTGTTGCAGACTCGCCAATATGCGCCGGCATTCGGCTTCGCGCATCAGGCTTTGTTGCGCTTTTTTTCTTGCGAGCTCGGCAATGTGTTCCCGAAATCCGGCGGGGATATCTGTCGACTTGTTTTCTGCACTTATTTTTTCATGCAGCAATGCGACTACGCCCTGGCTATTGGCTTCGTCCGAAATAGTTTCATTCGCCATATCTGCCGGGAATCCCCAGCGGGGGTTGTCGCCACGCAACATTGCGCCAAGCCATTCGCGAACCATGTAAACACAACCTTTTCAATATCCTTGAATCATAACCCGACACCAAACGCAGGCCCCGGTTTCCCGCAAAAAAAGCATTCGCAAGGTGCGCAAATACTAGCATTAGGCTAAAGTGTGAACGGTTATTGAAGCCGGTCATATCCAAAACTTGCGAGGGTAAAGAATGCAGTCGGTAGAAAATAGTCGCATAGGCATTTTGGGTCTTGGCTATGTTGGCTTGCCTCTGGCGGTCGAATTCGGAAAACAGTTCGATACCGTCGGTTTTGATGTCAATCCCGACCGCGTGAGCGCCTTGCGCGATGGCCGCGACGGCACACACGAAATGACTGCCGATGAAATACGAAGGGCAACGCGCTTGACCTTCACGAATACCCAGCGCGATTTGCAAGCCTGCAATGTTTTCATCGTGACGGTGCCAACGCCGGTAGATGATGCAAACCGCCCCGATTTCGAACCGCTAGTTTCCGCCAGTAATATTATCGGCCAGCATCTCAAAATGGGCGATGTTGTGATTTACGAATCAACGGTATATCCAGGCACCACTGAAGAAGTCTGCGTCCCTATTTTGGAAAAGGCTTCCGGCCTGGTTTTCAATCGCGATTTTTTTTGCGGCTATAGCCCGGAGCGCATCAATCCCGGCGACAAGCAGCGACGATTGATAAACATTAAAAAAATTACTTCCGGATCAACGGCTGGCGCTGCCGATTTTGTCGATGCGCTCTATACAAAGATTATCGTCGCCGGTACTCACCGCGCGCCATCGATGAAAGTCGCTGAAGCTGCCAAAGTGATCGAAAATACCCAGCGCGACGTCAATATTGCATTGGTGAACGAGTTGGCGATGATCTTCAATAAAATGGGCATAGATACCAGCGATGTGCTGGAAGCTGCCGGTACCAAATGGAATTTCCTGCCATTCAAGCCAGGCCTAGTCGGCGGCCATTGTATTGGCGTTGATCCGTATTATCTGACCCATAAAGCAACAGTACTGGGTTATCACCCCGAATTAATTCTCGCAGCCCGTAGAATTAATAGCCGCATGGGCTTGCATGTGGCGCATCAGGTAATGCGCCTAATGGCAAACAAGCGTATTCATGTGGTGGATTCAAGAATTTTGGTGCTGGGTTTGAGCTTCAAGGAAAATTGTTCCGACCTCCGTAACACGCGTGTCATCGATATCATCAATGAGCTTAAGGCCGCGCACGCGAAGATCGATGTTTATGATCCGAATGCGAATGCCGATGAAGCAAAAAACCTGCTGCAGCTCGATCTTGTTTCTTTACCGGCACCGGGCACCTATGATGCCGTCGTACTTGCTGTTGGCCACTCGCATTTCATTAATATGGGGGCGCAGGCTGTTCGAGCGTTTGGCAAGGAAACCTGTGTGTTATTCGATGCAAAAGCAGTATTGGACAGTGACTACGTCGATGGCAGGTTATGATATCGCAACAAACAACATAGGGGCGCTGCTTGCTGCGCTCAGAATTTGCCCGATATTCCCTTCAGCGTAGTAAGCCCGCCCCTGCGTTTAGCTGATTACAAGGGCGAAAAAAGAACCTGCAACAACGTAGCTCGTGGCAATAAAAATTTATAAAGTGAAAAAAATGAGAAATTACGAAGCAAGAAAACGCATTCTAGTCACCGGTGGAGCAGGTTTCCTTGGCTCGCATCTGTGTGACCGCTTATTGGAACGCGGCGATGAAGTGGTCTGCGCCGACAATCTGTTTACCGGCAGCAAACGCAATATCGAACATCTGCACGCCAACCCGCGTTTCGAATTCGTACGGCACGACGTTACTTTTCCGCTCTATCTCGAAGTGGATGAAATTTACAATCTCGCCTGTCCCGCATCGCCGGTGCATTATCAACACGATCCGGTGCAGACAACCAAGACTTCGGTACACGGTGCGATCAATATGCTGGGCCTTGCGAAGCGTCTTCGCTGCCGCATATTCCAGGCCTCCACCAGCGAAGTCTATGGCGACCCTTCGGTGCATCCGCAAACCGAAGGCTACTGGGGCAATGTAAATCCGATCGGCATTCGTTCCTGCTATGACGAAGGTAAACGTTGCGCCGAAACATTATTTTTCGATTATCACCGCCAGCACGGTCTTGATATCAAAGTCGCGCGAATTTTCAACACCTACGGCCCACGCATGCATCCCAACGATGGTCGTGTCGTATCGAATTTTATCGTGCAAGCCCTGCAGGGAAAACCGATTACTATTTTCGGTGAAGGCCAGCAAACACGCTCATTTTGTTATGTCGATGATTTGATCGAAAGTTTTTTACGTTTCATGGATACCGAAGCTGGTTTTACCGGTCCGGTGAATCTGGGAAATCCGGGTGAGTTCACCATTCGTCAGTTGGCGGAAAAGGTGATCGAATTAACCGGTTCTAAATCGCAGTTGGAATTCAAACCCTTGCCCTCTGACGATCCGCTGCAACGTAAACCCGATATCAGCTTGGCACAAAGTAAATTAGCTTGGACGCCGGAAGTTCAGCTGGAAGTCGGGCTGGGAAAAACCATCGCTTACTTCGATGCACTGCTGGCGGGAAAGCTGCCTTGATAACAAAAACATGCCATGACAGCGGGAAAATTTGATGTGTGGCATCACCGGTGTTTTTGCCTACTCGCCATCTGCACCAACGATCGATCGTAATGAACTAAGGCGCGTCAGGGACCATATGCAGACGCGTGGTCCGGATGGGCTGGGCGAGTGGTTTTCCGATGATGGCCGGCTTGGCCTCGGGCATCGAAGATTATCGATCATCGACCTTTCCGAGAATGCATCACAGCCAATGCGCAGTGACGATGGAAGGTACGTCGTGATATTCAACGGCGAAATCTATAACTATCGTGAATTGCGAAAAATTCTCGGCGAAAAAAAATACGTTTTCAGAACACAATCGGATACCGAAGTACTGTTGCATCTCTATGCCGAAAAAGGCGCTGCGATGCTGCAGGATTTGCGCGGCATGTTCGCCATTGCAATATGGGATAACGTAGCTCGCACCCTGTTTCTGGCACGCGACGTTTTCGGTATCAAGCCGCTTTACTATGCCGATGATGGCAAGACTTTCCGTTTTGCATCGCAAGTAAAAGCACTATTACAGGCGGATTTAGACAGAGCCCCCGAAGCGGCTGGACACGCCGGATTTTTTCTCTGGGGCTCGGTGCCGGAGCCCTATACGCTTTATAAAAGTATTCGTGCCTTGCCACCAGGGCATAGCATGTTGATTAGTGATAAGGGTGCCGCGCCGGCGATTCCGTTTTGTAGTGTTGGCAATGTTTTGGCAGAGGCGGCACACACTTCCATTCGCGGCGATAGACAAACGGCATTGCGTGAAATCGCAAATGCGATCCATGAAAGCGTGATTGCACATCAGGTAGCCGATGTTCCGGTTGGCGTGTTTTTATCTTCAGGACTGGATTCCTGTCTGATTGCATCCGCTGCCATGCTGGGCGGAACCAATATCAATACCATGACACTTGGCTTCCTCGAATACGCGGGAACCCACGATGATGAAGTGCCAATAGCAGAAGGAATTGCAAAAACCTTCAATACCCATCATCACAACATGATTACCTCGCGGCAGGATTTTGAAAACGAGCGTGAGCAAATTCTGCGAGCAATGGATCAGCCGTCCATTGACGGCGTGAACACCTGGTTCGTTGCACGCGTTGCCGCGCAGTTGAAATTAAAATCGGCACTTTCAGGAATCGGCGGTGATGAATTATTCGCTTCGTATCCAAGTTTCAGGCAAGTGCCCATGCTGGTTAATAAACTTGGCTGGTTAGGTAAAGCGAATGGCTTGAGTGCCAGTGCGCGTAAATTGGCTGCGCCGTTTTTTTCTCGATTTGGTTCGCCGAAATGGGCTGGCTTGCTCGAGTACAGCCGTGATCTTGGTAGTGCCTATCTTTTACGCCGGAGTCTTTTCGCGCCGTGGGAGTTGGCTTCCGTGATGGACTCTGAAATGGCAGTGTCCGGCTGGAAGCAATTGCAGGATGAGTCTTCGCTGCAGCAATGCACAAAAGCAATAGACAATGATCGCTTGGCAGTTTCGGCGCTGGAAATGAATTTTTACATGCGTAACCAGTTACTTCGCGATGCCGATTGGGCCGGCATGGCGCAATCGCTGGAAATCAGGCTTCCCTTGCTGGACATCAAGCTATTGCGCTCGGTAGCGCCCTGGCTTGCCCGGTTTCCGGATATAAGCAAAGCGGAAATTGCAGGCGTTGCAGCGCCGCGATTGCCAAAGCATGTGTTGAAAAGGCCCAAGACCGGATTCTCTATCCCGATAAAAGAATGGGTCAAGCCGCACGACCGGAATCGACATGAGCGGGGTCTCCGTGGCTGGGCAAAAAGCGTTTATCTACAGCAAACAGAGGCAAAAAAATGAACGGAAAAAAATGCCAGGGCTTAGCTTGGGTCCGCTTGTCCGTTATCATGTTCAATTGCGAAATTAACGAATACCGATAATGCTGACGCGACTTAAAAAACTGATCGATCTGTTGACGCCACAGGAACGCCGCAGGTGTTTGCTGCTACTTGTCATGATTCTGGTCATGGCGTTTATCGATATGCTCGGCATTGCCTCGATCATGCCTTTCATGGCAGTTCTAACAAATCCTGGCATAGTGCATAGCAATCAATATCTGTACGCGATGTATCAGTATCTGGATTTTTCGAATGAAAACGAATTTCTTTCGTTTCTCGGGATGACGGTATTTTTCATGCTGGTCGGGTCAATTGCATTCAAGGCATTGACGACTTATGCATTATTGCGATTCACCCATATGCGGAATTACTCCCTGAGCAAACGGCTCGTTGCGGGTTATTTGCAGCAGCCTTACGACTGGTTTTTAAACAGGAATAGTTCGGATCTCGGCAAGACAATTCTTTCCGAAGTGGACGAGGTCATCGTGGGCGCCTTGGTGCCAACCATGCAGGTTATTGCTCAGGGTGCCGTCGTGATCGGAGTATTAATCTTGCTGGTTGTGGTAAATCCGTTGCTGACATTGGCGGTAGCGGCGGTGCTTGGTACCGCCTATGTTTTGCTCTATTGGGTGCTGCGCTCCTATTTGAATCGTATCGGCAACGAGCGTGTCGAAGCGAATCGTGATCGCTACCAGATCGTCCAGGAAATTTTTGGCGGCATCAAGGAAGTCAAAGTATCCGGGCTTGAAGGCGTGATGCTTAAATATTACGAAGATCCCGCGATGCGTTTCGCTCGTCAGGTTTCCGCATCGAAAATATCGAGTCAGATTCCACGCTTCGCACTCGAAGCGCTGGTCTTTGGCGGCATGCTATTGATGATGCTGTACCTGATGTCCAAACCGGGCGGTCTGCAGGAGGCGTTGCCCGTGCTGGCCGTGTATGCATTTGCAGGTTACCGCCTGATGCCGGCCTTGCAAAATGTCTATCAGCAATTGACGACCTTGCGTTTCTCGGGCCCGGCGCTGGATGCCTTGCATGCCGACATCACAAGCTTGAAGTCCGATAATTCCGGCGTATTTCATTCCAGCAAAATCGAGCCACTCGGATTGGCAAAATGCCTGGCGCTTGAACAAATTACATACCAGTATCCGGGTGCCGAGCGTGCTTCGGTAAAAAGCATGGATATGAAAATCGATGCTTTCACCACGGTCGGTTTTGTGGGAACCACGGGCTCAGGAAAAACAACAACGGTAGATTTAATACTGGGGTTGTTGCAGCCGCAGAACGGTAAATTGACCGCCGATGGAAAAATCATTTCAAAAGAAAATCTACGTGCATGGCAACGGAGTATTGGCTACGTTCCACAACATATCTATCTCGCCGATGCGAGCGTCAGCGCAAATATAGCCTTCGGAGTTCCATCACAAAACGTGGATATCGAAGCCGTGATTCGTGCGGCGAAAACGGCCTGTCTGCACGACTTCGTTACCCAAGACATGCCTGCTGGCTACGACACCATGGTTGGCGAACGCGGCGTGCGATTATCGGGTGGCCAACGCCAACGCATCGGCTTGGCGCGTGCGCTTTATCATGATCCGGATATATTAATTCTGGATGAAGCGACCAGTGCTTTGGATAATCTGACCGAGCAGGCAGTGATGGAGGCAGTAAACAATCTGGGCCATCGCAAGACCATTATTCTGGTCGCCCATCGACTTTCTACCGTCAAAGAATGCGATCGTATTTTCATGCTCGAATACGGCGAAATTATCGGCAGCGGGCGCTTCGAAGAGCTGCTTGAAAACAACGAAAGTTTTCGTGCAATGGCGAGCGGGCAAATGACATGACTGCCCGGCACGGCAACAGCGAAAATACACCGCATATCTGCATCATTACCGGCTCGCATCTTTGGCGTAATCCGCGCGCAGTCAAAGAAGCCGATGCCCTGGTTGAAGCGGGCTTCAAAGTTACCGTGGTCGGACCGCTTATCAGTGAGCAGGATCAGGCGCGGGATAAAATCCTGCTGCAAAACCGAAAGTGGCAACGCGTCGCATCACCGAATTTGCTGGCGCCTTCATTGTTTGGCTACAGACGATTCCTTGCGCGTGTAAAAAAACGCTTAAGTATTCTAGTCGTTAGGCATTTTGGTTTGTCGCTCGCGGGCAGTCTTGCCTATTCCATTGGCGATACCATTCGTAGCGCAAAAAAACTGCAAGCCGATATTTACTCCTGTCACCAGGAAGCGGGTTTGGTCGCTTTTGAAAGCTTGAGCAAGAAAGGTTTTGTTTGCACTGTGGATATTGAAGACTGGTATTCAAAAGATTTATTGCCCGAGGCACAAAAAGACAGGCCGATTGCATTGCTTCGTCGTCTCGAAAAATTGGCGCTACAGAATGCAAAAGTAACGTTTACTACCTCGCAGGCATTAGCCGTTGCGCTTGCCGCCGAGAACGACAGCAAGTTGCCTGTCGTGCTATTTAATGCGTTTGAGTGGGCCGGTCGCACCAGAATGGACGGTCAAACACGCGATAGAAAAAATCCGGAAATCCCAAGCTTGCAATGGTTTTCCCAAACCATCGGTCCGGGGCGCGGCCTTGAAGAATTAATCGATGCCGTCCAGTTGATTGATCGTGCATTCGAGCTGCATATTCGCGGCGATGGCAGCGATGTCTATAAACAAGCCCTATTATCCAGATTGCCGGCCGAAAAAAGAGCCAATATTTTCTTTCACGCAACCACTGATCCGGATGCCTTGCTTTCGCGCTTGGCCGAACATGATATTGGTCTAGCGTTGGAACAAAGTGTGCCTGCTAGTCGCGACCTGACTATCACAAATAAAGTCTTTCAATACTTGCAGGCAGGTTGTGCAGTGCTTGCATCAAAAACCAGCGGCCAGCAAGATGCACAGACCTGCTTTCCAGGTGCCATCAGCTTGACGGACTTGGACCCCAAGGCAATTGCAGGCGCTTTGCTCGAGTTGCTTGCTGACCCCGTGCGGCTTGAGATGGCCAAAGCGAGTGCGCTAGAGGCAGCACGGACATCGGCCTCATGGGAAATTGCCGCGCGGCAACTGGTCACTATTTACCGTGATGCATTAAATCCGGCATCGGCGAAGTAGAGAGCGAATTTTGGAAATCACATCTGCTAATAAACCAAGAATTCTCGTACTGAGCCCTTTCTTTCCGCCGGTGGATACCGTGGATATGCATCGGGTCCGCATGACGATTTCCCATTACCAAGAAAATGGTTGGCAGCCAACCATTCTTTGCGTGCGGCCGCAAGATAGTGGCAGGCATTGCGACGCGGGCTTAAAAGAAACCCTTCCTGAGGGGCTGGACATGGTTGAAGTCAGCATTCGATCGAATTTCTTTTTCGGCCTGCTCGGCATTACTGCAATCGGCATACGTGCCAAGAACGCATTGAAGCAGGCAGGAAATAAATTACTGCAGAATGGCGATATTGATCTGGTATTTATTTCCACCACCGCATTTCCGTTGATGTCACTTGGGCGTTTTTGGCAGCGCCGCTTTGCAGTACCGTTCGTACTTGATTTCCAGGACCCCTGGGCCAGTTTTCCGCCCAGTGCAAACGCCTTTGCACGCACTGGGTTGCGTCATGGACTGATGCGTTTCGTGCATCAATTTCTTGAGTCACGAACCGTGCCGTATGCTGCCGGGCTTATGGCAGTCAGTAAAAATTATATTGAGTTATTAGCCGAAAAATACGAAGCGGCAAAAAAAATTCCACATCGTGTTTCGCCTTTTCCCTATTCGGAAAATGATTTCAAGGTAGCAGGCAGGCTGGGTCAGGCAAACAAATTGCTTGAACGTTCAGCTGATGAGATTGTTTGTCTCTATGCAGGGCGTATCGCACCGGGCATGGAGGAATCATTGCGTATTCTTTTCAATGCCATTGCCGAAGGTAAGCGGAAGCAGTCGGAAATATTTGGCCGTATGCGTTTCGTATTTATCGGAACCGGTGGCTATTCGACCTCTGGCAATGCTTCGGTTGCAGGTCGCCTGGCATTGGAAGCGGGTATATCCACTCAAGTATCGGAATACCCCGATAGAATTGCCTTTCTCGATGCGCAAAAATGCATGCTTGATGCAGACGTTTTGTTGATTCTTGGTTCAGAGGACAGCGCCTATGTGCCGTCAAAACTCTACCAAAGCTTGTCATTGGACAAGCCGGTGATAGCTGCAGCGCCCAAGCAATCTACAGTGACGGCTTTGCTTTCGGGTTTGAATGGTGTTGTTTTTGTGGACCGGGATTTTACCGAACATTGGGCCGCCTGCATGGAAAATGTTCGAGCGCATGAATCTTTCCTGGTGGGTGATCGCGCAATACGTTCGAAATTCAGCGAAGCGTCTGTATCGGCGAAAGCCGACTGCAGTTTTTTCGACCAGGTGCTGCAACAACATAAAATGGCGAGAGATCGATAATGCAGCATGATTCCACCAGCCCCGAAAAAATCAGGGTATTAGCCCTGTTCGGTGGTGCAAGCATGCTTGGTTCCGAACGCGGCAATCTGGAAGCCTTGTCGGCGATTAAGGAAAATGGCGGCAAAGTACTACTGGTGATGTGGGATGCCCCCTGGGCCGAGGAAATTCGACGCGACGTAGTAGCGCGGGGTTTTGATATTTTTCAATCGCCCTATTTAACGCTACGTCGCCCGGACAATCCAATCAATCCCTTGCTGGCCTATCCACCCGGAATAATTCGTGCATCACTTCAATTAAGAAAAGCGATTTCCCGATTCAAGCCGACCCATATTCATGCATCGAATCAGCTCTATGTATTGAATTTTCTGCCGGCTCTCGCCTTGTCGAAAATCAGAATTGTTTACCGATGCGGTGACAAGCCGATACTGCACAATATTGTGCATCGAATGGTTTGGCGCTTCCTTGCCTGGAAGGTCCACAAATTCGTCGCAATTAGTCGTTTTATTTCACGCCAATTGGTGCTTAACGGCGTGAATGAAGAGCGCATATCGATTATCTATAATCGACCACCCGCCAGACACGATGCAGGCGAGATCCAAATAGAAAAGAAAAAGGAAGTCGTAAGAATCATTTTTGTCGGACAGGTTAACGCCACGAAAGGCCCGCATCTGCTGATAGATGCCTTTCGAAAATTATCGGCGAATTATCCTTTGGCCGAGCTTTTGATCGCAGGCAGAATATCGGATTGGGCAGGCGATCAATGGGCGCGAGACTTGCGAGAGTCGGTTAAAAACGAAGCCGATATTCGTGATCGCATACATTTTCTCGGTCATGTGGAAAACATTCCCGCATTACTGGAACAGTGCGACATTCTGGTTGCGCCTACTGTTACCGAAGAGCCATTGGGCAATGTGGTGATGGAGGCTAAACAGGCCGGTGTACCTTCGATTGTTTTTCCCAGTGGTGGTTTGCCGGAAATGATCGAGCATGGCGTTGACGGCTATGTTTGCGAAGAAAAAAGCGTGGATTCACTTCTAATGGCACTGCGTTTTTATCTGGATGATCCGGAAGCCAGGAATCGTCAGGCGCTAGCGGCGCGTTCATCCCTGGCAAAATACAAGGTTGATCAGTTCCCCGACCTGTGGGAGAGGATTTACACATGCAGATAAACCCAGACATTACGGGAATGGATTCTTGCTTGCCAAACCTGCTGTGTATTGGTGCTGCGAAATGCGGCACGACATGGCTTGCCAATGTCCTGTCCAGCCATCCGGAAATTTACCTGCCGCCACAAAAAGAATTGAACATCCTGCACTATCAGGACATTGACGAACGCCTGCATGAATACAAAGGCTACTTCGCCGGTATCGAACAGGAAACCATCCGTGCCGATTTTTCAGTACGTTACCTTGCATCGCCACGAGCGCCCGCGGCTTCGGCTAGATTAATCGGTAAAGCAAAAATTCTAGTCGTATTACGCAACCCGGTTGATCAGGTGCAATCGCATTACTGGCATTTGAGGCGGCAGAATTTTCATCAGGCCGAGCCGGTACAGCCAGCGCCGGATATTTTCTCGGCCTTGGAAAAATACCCCGATCTTTTGCTGGAACCCGCACTGTATGGCAAACACATACAGCGTTGGCTGGAGCATTTTCCTCGTGAACAGTTACTGGTTATCCACAACCGGGATTTGTTTAAAGATACGGACAGGGTATTGGCTGGCATCTGTGATTTTCTGGAAATAAAATCATTTGATTTTTCGCCGGCGATTGAAAAGACGACAGCCACCGAAGGTCGCGCAGGCGTCCAGCCACGCGAAGGCATCGCCGGAAAAATATTTCCGAAGCTCTATGTAGCGGTAACCCGTGGGCCCTACCTTTGGTTGAAACGCCGTATTGGTGTACAGGGTGCCGAAAATCTGAAACGCAGGCTGCGACTACGACAAGTATCGGAAGCCGTTTTTTTCAAGTCAGGCTATCCCAAGCTTGATCCATCCGAACGATTGCGTTTGCAGCAATATTTTACAAGCGACATGGCTTTATTAAATTCACTTGGCTTTATCGATACTTCCGATTGGCAGGAAACGAATCCATGAAGCCACGTATAGGCGCATTACTGACCCATCCAATTCAGTACTACAGCCCCTGGTTCAGGAATATCGCGCAGCAGGCTGAACTGACTGTTTACTATGCCCATCAACAGGATGGACAGGGGCAGGCATCGGCTGGCTTTGCCCAGGCTTTTGAATG
>JBDTTC010000025.1:0-5321 GCA_039930825.1 Arenimonas sp. | reverse complement strand
CGCCACGAAATAATGGCCGTGCGATTCGAGACACGACTTTTGCCGCCGATCAAACTACCGACGCCACTAACAGCAACGCAGCAACCCGCGTTCTGGCTAATGGTGTCGTAAGGATGACTGATACCGTTCCAGCAGGACTCACCATTGTGGGGACACCTACCGGAACCAACTGGACTTGCGGAGTTGCCGGACAATTGATTACTTGCGATTACAGCACCTTGCCTCTCGTAGCGACGACGGATTTGCCTGCTATAACCGCAAACGTGCAAGCCACCATTGCAGCTTGCCCGGGACCACTTAGCAACACTGCTGCCGTGACTGGCATTCAGGCACCATACCTTGATAGCAATGCGGCCAATAACACCAGCTCTGCCGTTAGCACGGCGTTGAATTGTTCTGCCGATTTAAGCATCACTAAAACCGACAGCATCGCAGCAACAACCAGTGGCAACACAGTGACCTACACCATCAACGTCGCTAATCCCGCTGGCGGCGCAAGTGCCGATGGCGCACGCGTTACCGATCCGGCTACTACAGGACTGAATTGCACAGCACTTACCTGCAGCGCAAGTGGCGGCGCTGCATGTCCGAGCGGCGCAATAAATGCTGGCCCGATAGTCCTTGTACCTACGACACTGCAATCGCCGGGCTACGTCATCCCTACCTTGCCGGCCGGCGGCAATCTCAGTTTTTCACTGGCCTGTAGCGTGACGGCTACAGGCTTCTAATCGAGCTACGCACATCGGTTTTATCAAAGAGGCCTTTCTGGCCTCTTTTTTTCTTAGCGCCCATGAGAAAAACATTGCTCTTTAAACATGTCTATCGACTCATAGCTTGCATTTCGGATATTGCAAGTTTCGTTGGCTAAAGCCAGTCCATTCACGTTAATCTATCCAATAGCCTTTACTATTTTTTACCATGACCCACGAAATCAAGACCATTTTCACCCTCATTGCTCTGATGGCCGCAGGTTTTGCTGCGAATTACGGACTCACCTTATTTGCGGCTCCCGAAAACCAGGGCACGGCATTATTCGTTGGTATTTTCCTGACTACATTTGGCTTGGCTTTCGCTAAATTTTCGATGGATTTTGTGATACTCCCGTTTGCGCTTATCGCGTTTATTTGGCAAATCATTAGCCGCAAAAAACCACTTGCACCGTCCGGAAAAAAACGCGACCGAATCGAGTGGCTGGGGCGTGTTTTATTCGTATTGATCTACACGATGATTTCCACATTGACAGGCCTCTATGTCGGACTGCTCGATGCAGGGCTCGGATGGTTTACTACTTCATTGTTGTTTTGCGGCCTTGGTCTGTTACTGGCATTTCTAGTACCCAATGAATTGATGTGGGCAGCTGATGCCGACGCTCCGGCAACAACGTACACGGAAAAACAAAAAGCCGACTATGAGCTAGCACGCAAGAATGGCGACCCTGTCGTGTTATTTACCGACAAAGTCGTCAAGGGAATTGCAGGAGTCGTGACAAATACATCATCGACAAAAGAAGCAGAACGCAAGCCATAAAATTATCATGCGCGATGCAAACCATCACGCCAATTGCCCGCCTTTACATCCGATAGATATCTCGGCAGCAATCAGGACCACAACAATTCAGACAGGCTGGACGAGAATTGTAATTTCGATTGTACCGATCGTTTTCCCCGAGGCAGACATTACGCACCGGAGCAGACTTTCAAATCATCGAACCACTTAAACTTCTTACTCACATTAAAGATTTTCTGGAAAGAGTTACACTTTTTTATTAAGCCTACTTCGAGCATTTTCCCTGAAATATAAGGCAGCAATGCTGCCTTATATATATTGGGAACTCTTGCTCACTTTATTTTGGCGCGAAGTTTACTGACGGTAATGCTTGACCGTTTTTAAGACTGCTGTCGATGATATTCAATACTTTTTCATCGGCCAACTTGCTCAAGCGCTCCTGTTGTTTGCCGAGCACCGACATTTGCTGACCCAATTCTTTCAAGGGCAGACTGGCAACTTCCATTTCCCTGCCCAGCGTTTCCAGCGGTTTCATTTGTTTTTCAAGCAACACACCATGCTGGTCCATGACGATGCTTAACTTTTGCATTTGTTGACTCAACACTGCCATTTTTTCTTCCTGCACCTGCATCTCGCGTGCAATGATTTGATGCTGCTCTTCGGTTTTAGCAAGTACCGACCTTTGGCTGATTATCGACATTTGCTTTCCGATCGTTTCCTGCTGCTTTCCAAGCACTTCCATTTGTTGGCCGGTTTTTTCCATCGCATCACTGCGACCTTCACTTCCTTTGGAGACAGCATCCATTTTTACACCAATGCCATCCATCACTTTGCTGTGCACATCCATCTTCGCGCTCAGAGCTTCCATCTGGACACTCAGTTTTTCGCTGTCTTTCCAGGCGGCTTTAGCTTCGGAAATCACTGCAGCGTCCTGCACAACGTAAGTCTTGCCGTTTCGACGAAACCACAGAAAATCCCCCGCTATCGATTTTCTGGCTTTTTTGACAGCCGCGATATCATCCGAACTGCCGGACATCAGCACGCCTTCTTTTCCAGCTGTCACCAGAGCATAGGTCTCATGACGAGGCATGTTATTGATTGTCACGTCACCGCTCTCGTCGGCATCATCAGCTTTATCAGCTGCCTCCGCTTCAGCTTCGTCGGCCGCAGCGGCTTTCTCATCAGCGGCCTCCGTAGCGGCGTCAGCGGCTGCTGTTTCTGCGTCAGCCGCTGCGGTTGCTTCGTCGGCAGCGGCTGTTGCTGCATCAGCTGCCATCACTTCTGCCGCTTCACTGGCTTCCACTGCGCCGACAGCATCTACCGCCTCGACGGCAGCTGCGGCACTGACTGCCGATGCCTCGCTCTTTCGGCTGATCGATGTTTTGTCACGGGCATACACGGTGATGCAAGCCAGTGTCAGGCCAATCAATAGTGCAGACATTTTCCAACTGAGAACATGCTGGGTCGGTTTAATTAATCTTTGGATACGGGACATTAGATTTCCTCCATGAGCAGCCGGTGCGAGCAAAGGACCGGCAAATTGAAATTCATCCAGCGCAGCAAGCGCGACCGCCAATTGACGCGGCTCACCGAGCACTTCGGCGGCAAGATCATCGGCAATGTTTTCGCGTTCAATGCGAATCTGTTTTGACAACCACCACACTGCCGGATGAAAAAACAGCACGGCTTCGATAAAGCTTTGTATTAAATTGACCAAATAATCATGGCGCTTGATATGGGCGAGTTCATGAGCAAGCAGTGCTTCGATGTAGTCCGGCGGCAATCTTGACGCCAATGCAGCCGGAACCAGAACGACCGGTTTCCACCAACCAGCAGTAACGGGACTATCAATATCATTGCAAATAAGCAATTGCACCGGGCGACGCACATCAAATTGTATTGCCAGCAAATTCAGCTTCGATTGCAATGATCCATTCGCATTTGCAAGGGAATGGCGGCGGGCATTCGATATCCATGAAAGACCCATGGCCATCCGTAAGGAAAAGAATGCACATCCCAGCGACCAGGCAATCACTATCCATGGTAATTGTTGATAGAGACCGCTCGTCACGGTATCGGCAGACACTCCCGAATCGAGTGTGGCATTTAAGTTGATTGACGCCGGCATTGCGACAAAACCGCTATCGTTGACGATATCAATTGAAAGCGCATGCCACACGCCGATAATCGGCAAAGTAAAACATAGCAGCAACGCAAGGCAAGCAATCGCGTAACGAACTTGCGGCCTTGCCTGGCGTGAAAGCCTGAGCACGAAAGCAGTAACTACTCCAATCAACAGGCCTTGCCAAAGAAAATTCAGCAATGCCCCGCCCCAGGCAGAAACTAGTGATTCCATGAACTGGCTCATGACTTGTCTCCATGCAGAAATTTCTGAATTTCCTCACGTTCTTTCTTGGTGACGTGATCGCTTAATGCTGCCATCACCAATTCCTTGCCGGAACCGGAGAAAGCCTTGTGAATAAGTTCTTTCAATAAGTTGGTACGCATATCGTCTTGCGCTTGCGCCGGCGCATAGACATGCGAACGTTCGCTTTCATCACGAATCAGCAAGCCTTTTCCGTGCATGATTTGCATCAGGCGAAGCACGCTCGCATAGGCGATCTCGGGCTTGTCTTTCTGCGCCGCTTCATGCACTTGCTTGACCGTCGAAGCTCCGAGCGGCCACAACACTCTTAGCAAATTCAATTCCGATGCGGTGGGTTTCGGCAGTATTTTCTTGGCCATGTTGACAGGGGTTCCGATGAGTCTGTCGGTACGATATCGCATCTAGAACATATTGTCTAGACATTTTTGTCTATTACTAATGGCATATATAAATGCCTCAGGTCTGCTTGAGTACATGAGCTTATGCAAATTAATTCGGTCCTGCTACCGTATTGCATGTATCACATCGGTGATAAATTCAAGGCTCGCGTGATTCATCTGTTGAAAAGGAACACGAGGCCATGAATGTTATTTTTCGATTTACACTTGTGTTTATCCTTAGCGCAATTGCATCAGCGCAAGCCCAGGAGCCTACAAAACCCGATAGCGAAGAAGGTGTGGTGGTTTATCGCGGCACTACGCTAATCAATCTGAATGGCGGCGACTCTCGACCAAACATGGCGATAGTCGTCCGTGGCGAGCATATTGAAGCTATTACCGATGCAACCGGCTTTGTGATTCCGAAAAATGCGCGTGTGGTCGATGTGAGTGGAACATTTCTGGTGCCAGGCTTTATCAATTCGCATGTGCATCTGGCGACACCGCCCGATCGTCCCTATGCGCTGGCGATTCTGCGACGTGACATCTACGGTGGTGTAACGGCGGTACGCGACATGGGCGATGATTCACGAGTGATGTCCGAACTTGCTTACGGCGCACGCTTCGGGCAATTCCCTGCACCCGATATTGCCTATGTCGCATTATTCGCCGGCCCTGGGTTTTTCAACGATCCCCGTGTGCAGGCATCAAGTCGTGGCGAAGTTGTCGGTCAAACACCGTGGATGCGCGAGATCAATGCCGATACGAATCTGCCCGAGGCACCAGTGCATCGGCGATAAAAACGTATGCAAATATGGATGCAAATACAGTCACGCGCATCGTCAACGAGGCACATCGACAAAAGATTCCAGTCTGGTCGCACGCTGCAGTTTTCCCTGCTTCACCGCTCGACGTTGCACGCTCCGGAGTGGATACGATGTCGCATGCATGCATGATTGCGTATCAAGCACAAAAAATGCCCGTTACCTATCATCATCGCGCCGATGTAGACGAATCATTATTTGCCCGTGGCATACCAAACGACGTGAACG
>JBDTTC010000024.1:0-23608 GCA_039930825.1 Arenimonas sp. | reverse complement strand
GCGCTGATTACGTCCGTGTTCTGATCAAAAACTTTTGCCATCAGCGATCTAGCCAACTCCGACAAGGAAACACAAGAAGTTCTGCACGATTTGCATCAAATCGTCGGCCGCTTGATGTATGCCGAAAATTTTTTCATCGTTCGCTATGATCGCCTGGATGAGACCATGCGTTTTATCTATTTCGTCGATGCGCATGATTCGCTTACGCCCGACCCCGAAGAAAAAATTAATACTCACGACATCCCCAACAGCGTCACCATGGCCATGCTTCGTTATGGCAAACCGATTCACGGTCCCTCAAGCGAAATCATCAAGTCTCTTAATGTTCCGCGCGATGAAAGCCTCGGCCCTGAAAGTCTGGATTGGCTCGGTGTTCCCATGCTGGACCACGGCGAAGTAGTCGGTGGCGTGGTGGTACAAAGCTACGATGCCGAGCATTGCTATACCAATGAAGACCAGGCACTTTTGGCATACGTCGCACAACATATTCTGACCGCCTTGCAAAGACGCGAAGCGCAGGAAGAACTGGAAAAACGCGTCAGTGAGCGCACTTTCGAATTGCAGCAGGAAGTTGCTGTTCGCCAACGTGGCGAACGCCTGCAGCAAGCCTTGTTTAGAATCGCAGAAGTTAGCCAGAGCAGTGCCAGCATGGATTCGTTTTATGCCTCGGTGCATAAAATCGTCGGTGAATTGCTGCATGCAAAAAATTTCTACATCGCCTTTATTTCCGAAGACGGTGAACATCTCGAATTCCCCTATACAGCCGACGAGCGCGATGTGTTGCGGCACACCCGGCCGATGGGGAAAGGTCTGACCGAATACGTAATACGCACTGCCAGGCCCGCCTTGTTGAACCGCCACGATATCGATGTGCTTGAACAAGAGGGCGAAGTTACCGTTACCGGCACAAAATCGGTCAGCTGGATGGGCGTGCCATTGTTTTTAACCGGCGATGTGAAAGGTGTTATTGCATTGCAAAGCTACACCGAGGATTACCATTACGCGGAACTCGACAAGGAACTCGTTAGTTTCGTCGGCGTGCATATCGCCAATGCGCTTGAACGGCGCTTGACCAACGAAAATCTGCGTAAAGCCTATGCCGAACTCGAACACCGCGTTACTGAACGCACCTATGAGTTGGCCCATGCCAATAATGAATTGCGCGACCAAATTCTGGTACGCGAACGCATGGAGCTCAAACTCAAACATGAAACTCTGCACGACGCACTAACTGGTCTGCCGAATCGCAGCCATCTCCTGGGTCGCCTCGGCCGTGCGCTCGGGCGTTACCACAATGACGCCAGCCGACTGTTTGCAGTACTGTTCCTGGATCTTGATCGCTTCAAGATCGTAAACGATTCCGTCGGTCATCTGGTCGGCGATGAACTTCTTAAAGAAGCTGCCAAGCGCATCAGCACCTGTATTCGCGAACCCGATCTGGTGTCTCGACTGGGCGGCGATGAATTCGCGGTCGTGCTTGAGAATATTACCGACCAGGACGATGTCACGATCGTAGCGGATCGGATTATCCGTGCCCTGAGTGCGCCGATGCGCATTGCCGGCAAGGAATTATTTACCTCGGCCAGTATCGGTATCGCCATCGTCGATGCACGCTACCGCAATCCGGAAGAATTATTGCGCGACGCCGACGTTGCGATGTATCGCGCCAAGGCCAGCGGGCGTAAAAAATATGCCTTGTTTGATGAAGGCCTACATGAAATTGCGCTGAAAACGCTGGATCTCGAAAATGATTTACGGCGTGCATTGCATCGTCATGAATTCCAGCCCTTCTATCAACCGATTGCACAATTGATCGACGGAAAAGTAGTGGGTTTCGAAGCCTTGATGCGCTGGAACCATCCGGAACGCGGCTTGCTCGCACCAGGCGAATTTCTTGGTGTAGCCGAAGAAACCGGCAACCTGGAAGCGATGGATTGGCAGATTTACGAACAGGTTTGCATTGATCTGGAATCACTCGTCGTCATGGGAACCTACGTCACCCTGAATGTTTCGCCGGTACATTTGCGAGACAAGACATTTGCCGAACGTTTTCTGGCATTGATGGACCGACATAATGTGAAACCGCAAAGCATCAAACTCGAAGTCACCGAAGGTGCCTTGCTCGAAGACCCGGAACAAGTCGCCAGCTGTCTCAGCATACTGAAGACACTCGGCGTACAAACTGTGCTCGACGATTTCGGCACCGGCTATTCTTCGCTCTCCTATCTGCATCGCTTTCCATTGTCCGGCTTGAAAATCGACCGGTCGTTCGTCAATGCCTTGCAGGAAGGCGAGGCCGGCGGCAGCACAGCGATTGTTCGTGCCATCCGACTAATGGCCGATTCGCTCGGCCTGGATGTTATCGCCGAAGGCATCGAAACCGAAGACCAGCGCCAGCAATTACGACTGCTTGGGCTCTCGCTTGGTCAGGGTTATTTATTCGCGAGACCGGCTGATCTCAATACGGTTTGTGAAAAATACGTGTTTGGAAATGCAGCGGTTTGAGTTGGTAAAAATGAAAGTGCAGTAATGCTATTTCAAGGATACCCGTGCTGAGAAAATTCCCGTATCGGCAGTAATACACTTGATGGATACTCGACAAAGTTTGGTCATGTGTTTGCTGCTCCATGCATGGGGCATATTTAAATTATGACTATTCGTGGATATTTAAAGAGTCGTGTGAAGATTGCTTTTACAGCAGCTGCAGCTTTACTTTTAATTTTGCTTGTGGTTGCATCAATAATAAACCATACGAAATATTCATTTCTAATATTTTTTCCCTTGGCCACACTATTCATTGGCCCAGGCACATGGCTTAAATACCGCGTCATTTGCCCGATGTGTTTCAGCCCGTTCGGAAATGATGTTATTGACATGGCATATCCGATGTTTGCATTGCTTCCGCGTCACTATTGTCAAAGTTGCGGAACACATGTCGATGATGACTTGATCCAAATGAATAAATCTAGCTGACCACCGTGCAAATACTGGTTTCAAGTTTTACACTCTGTGCGTCGGCACATTGCATTAGGCTCAATCCTTAAGCCTTCAATATTCCACATGCCAATAGAGATGACGTTTATGTATCACCTACGTTTTTGCACTCTGAGCGCGCTATTTCTCTTAACCATTTCTTCTGGCTCTTTTGCCACTAGCAGCGAACGGCCTTCGAGAGAAAGCCCCCTGCAGCAAACGCGGTCATCACAGGCTCCAGGTTATTCACAAGAAGTGCCGTTATGGCCAGAAGACTCTAAAGTTCTGCAAGACGGGATAAGAGCACTTGCTAAAGAAAAAGAGGCTATAACTCGCCCCTCGTTCCTGCTTTATTCTCCAAAAGCTCATTCAGCCCGGTCCGCCATCCTCGTCTTTCCCGGCGGTGGATACAAAGCTTTGGCGATTGGGCAGCAAAGCACACTTGGATTCCTTGGGGCCGATGTATGCAAGTGGCTGACCGACTCAGGCATCACCTGTATTCTCGTGAAATATCGCGTCCCCAATACCGGATGCAATTGGAACGCCGAAACAAAGAAACATGAGTCGCCTGAGATTCCAATGGCCCTGCAAGACGCTCAACGGGCAATTTCTATCGTTCGCTACAACGCAAAGAAATATGGCATAGATCCAAATAAAATTGGTGTCATGGGATTTTCGGCCGGCGGAAATATGGCGGTACTTTCCAGCACGGCTTTCAAAAAACGTGCCTATGTCCCCATTGATGACATCGACAAAATAAGCAATCGTCCTGACTTTGCTATTCCTGTGTATCCAGGGCACATGACGATGGAGCATAAGAACAAAACTCCAACAGCCATCGCAGCGCTAGAGCTAAATACCGACATTGAAATTTCAACGGAAATACCACCAACGCTTCTGATACACGCAAAAGATGATCCTACTGATCCCGTTCATTATTCTGAAGTGTATGAGAGAGAATTGAAAAAAGCAGATGTAAACGTGAAACTCATTATTTATAAAACCGGTGGACATGCTTTTGGCGTCAAGAAACAAGGTAAAGACACCGATCGATGGACGATGAATGCTCTTAGGTGGCTAAAGGAAATCAAGATGCTCTGACATGAAGTAATCTTATTACTTGCGTCTTAACCACTAACTCAACGATGTACAGGGACGAAGCTCACAATGCACGTAAAACACATCACACCTATATTGAATGTCTCTGATATCCAGCAAAGCTTTTCCTGGTTTGAGAAACTCGGCTGGAAAAAAACATGGGATTGGGGCACACCACCGACATTCGGCGGCGTTGCTTCGGGACATTTCGAAATTTTCCTTTGCCAGGATGGCCAAGGCGGTCGCGGGCTAAGCGGACACCAAGCGACCTTCGGTCCACAATCCAACGAAGCAGCCGAAAAAGGTGTATGGATGTCGATCTGGGTGGATGATGTCGATGCCGTCCATCAACGCTGCATCGAACAATCCATAGAGATCACCTGGCCACCCACCGACATGCCCTGGAATGTCCGCGAAATGCATATCAGACACCCGGACGGACATGTATTCAGAATTAGCCGCAGCATTGATTGTCCGCCAGAATAAAGAGGATTAACAAGCATGAAAAAACTCCATCGCGCGACCCCTGCGACGGCGAGTATTGTTCAGTTGTCGGTGGTACGCACAAGGGCAAATCCGGCACAATAAAAGATATCAAGATAAGTAAAACCGGGCACATGACAATCACGGTTGTGCAGCAAAACGGCGAACGATTCAAAACTCTCGCAAAGAATGTTGTTATCCAAGACAGCGAATGATTATCGCCCCACTGATGCAAATAATAATTTGGTAGGTATCGACAAATTAGAAAAATGAAACGGGAAGTCTTGATCTAGGTCCCATTGAGAAATGGGACGTATGGATTCCTGCAATTGGCTTGGCTCGGCTTTGTACGACCGAATAAGCAAGGTCATTGCAATGGTAATTTACAGCAGCACTTCCATCATGCGGTAACCGGCGTCTTCCATGCCAAGGCTTTCATAGGTTTTCTGCGCGTTATTGTTTTCGTGTTCAACGTAGAGACGTAAACCGCAAACACCATCAGTCTGTTCCGCCATTTCCTTTACATGCCGATAGAGACTCTGGAAAACACCCTGCCGGCGAAAATCCGGATGTACATAAACGCTTTGTATCCACCACCAGTCGCCATTACGCCAATCACTCCACTCGGTGGTCAGCATCAAGGTTCCGGCCGGCGTATCGCCGGACATGGCAATAAAATAACGCGCTCGTTTTGGATCTGCGATGCCTGCCTGCACGCCTTTCAACACTGTTTCGGCATCAAGATGCTTGTGCTCGGTTTCCATTGCCATGGCTTGCGCCCACGTTGCCAGTAATTCCGCATCTCGCGATGTTGCCAGTCGAAGCACGAACTTTTTATCCTGCATTTTGTTTCCCTCTTTCAGGCCGTCTTTAGGGCTGCCTGTATTCATCAATGCCTCAATGCTTCTTCTACTTCTGCTGCTCTAAGTTTCCTGTTCTCTTCGAAAAAATTCGACATCTTCACGCAATAGTTATAGGTATTTGGTTCTTTCCATATTTGAAATTCGACGTCCTGCTTGATCTTCCTGAGTATTGCCAGTGTGCGTTTTTTATCTCCGGCCGAACATGCCATCCACCCATATAAATTCAAATTCCTAAGGTCCGGATAATCAACGAGAATCTGGTCGAACCCGGGGGCTATCTGTTCCCAATGCCGAAGCCAAGCTTTCGATTCTTCGCCGCATTCATCGCAGAGACTGCTCAAATATATTCTGGCATAGACAACCTTTGCTTCGTCCGGTGGCAACTTGCTAGTGGCATACACGAGAAATTTATCGAAACTGTCCGGCTCATCGCCATGCCACCACGGGTAATAGAAGATCGAGGCTTCATAATAGATCGGGTAATACTCCGGATACAGCGAGACGGCCTTGTCGAAATATCTTTTGTGTTCCAGCGGGCTGGCGTTTCCACCAATATTCAACACATCAAGCATTTCCGAAAACCATTTGGGATCCTTTGTTGAAATTTCCTTGTTAGCCACTAGATACTTTTTTGCCTTTGCGACCTGTGTGTGGAATTTTGTGAAAGAGACTTTGGAAATCTCATTCGCATAACCGGAACCACGGTAAAGCCAGGCTCTGCGTATCATGGAGTCGACGAGAACCAGTTTCGCGGTATCGGAATCCGACTGGGCAATCCAAACCTCCAGTTCCGAATCAATGCGTTCAAAATCCCTTTCCTGCAGTTTGTTGTCCAGCTTCAGGTACTCCTTCATGCTTTGGTAAAAGATGCCCTGCAACCAGAGCCCGCTTGAGGTACGCAATTTCTTGTCGCGGCTAGTGGAAATCATCAGATCCAGTGTCTTGTAATCCTTTTTCTCCATCAACCTGAAAACACAATCCCTCATTGCCAGCCTCAGGATCTGCTCGTTTGGAATATTCAAATCCGTGTTTTTGTCGTTCGCACAGTACGGCATGTCGATTACCGGACGTTTTTTTGCATGCGACCGCACATCCGCAACTTGCTTCGCGATTTCCGCCATTTTCCTGTCTTCGTTTTCAATAGTCGGATAGTCGTTTTTCATCCGCATGTAAGACGTATAGGTAAACTTGCCGAGCAAAACCGATCCGGCCAACAGCACGACTATAAAAATCCAGTACCTCGCTTTCATTTGGTTCTCCCTGGCTGGTCCCCGGACGTGTGTTTTCTGCCGACTTTAAATCTCATTTTCCACGCAACCCAGACCAGTTAGCACAATATTCGTAGGTGAATTGTTCGTCATTCCACACCTCTGAGATCGGCTCATCTTTCATTTGCTTCATTAATTCAAGAGTCTTGTCTTGGTCATTGGCCATACATGCGATATGCGCGTAGCTGTTGATATTCCACTGAACCGGATATTGCTCGATAATTTCATCAAAGCCCAATTGCAGATCAGCCCAATGCTTACGCCAATCGGGTAAATCACGGTCGCCGCAAGTGCCGCAAATATCCGACCAGTAAATTCGTGCATACATACTTTTTGCCTGATCAGCGCCTGCTTTCTCCGCAGCGTATCTGGCGAATTCATCGTACGACTCTTTGCTTCCACCCCATTTAGGCAAATACATTTCTGCCGCTGTAAAAAATACAGGGTAATAACCGGGGTATAGCTTTGCTGCTTTATCGAAATAAGCTCTATGTGTTTTTTCACTGCTGTTTTCTTCAACTCTTGTGATGATAAGCATGACGGTAAACCACTGCGGATCTCTTGCTGCAATGTCGCCGTGTTCCAGTAAATATTTCTTCGTACTGGAAATTTGTTGGTAAAACAGCTTGAAGTTTTCTTCGGAAACTTCTGCGGCATAACCTGACCCGCGATATAAAAATGCCTTGTGAAGCATTAGGTCTGCCATGGCCATATGAGCTGTATCTGGATCAGCAGAGCTTGCAATCCAGTTTCTCAGGCTTTCGTCAGTCTGCATAAAGCCCGTTTCCGTGCTCACATTACCAATATATTCTTCCATTCCGGCGTAAAACAGACTTTGAAGCCACAGGCCCGATGGCGTACGCATTTTATTATTGCGCAGGTAAGCGATTGTTGAATCCAGCGCCGAAAAACTTTCATTTGCCAACAAGTTATTCGAGCATACCTTCATATAGCTCCGCAATCTCTGCTCATCCATGGCGGCAGGGTCGCCTTTGATGCCAGCTTCCTCGCCGCAGGCTTTCAACTCCAAGTTTTTACCCTGCATTGGTTTGACGCTATCAGAAAAAGCCATCTTGTTTTTTTCTTGGTTAGCTGAATGGATATTGCCTGCAAAAAAAATACCTATCCCTCCAAGCAGCAAGATCGCAATCCAGTATTTTATTTTCATCAATTTTCTCGATAGTGACTGTTAATAGCATTTCTTCGAAACTGAGCTTAAATCTCGATATTTTTTCTCTTGCTTCCCGCACCCAATTTTCGGGTGAGGGTATTTCGACCCAGCCCCAGCTTTTCTGCTGCCTGCTGACGATGGCCATCAGTAAAGTCCAGCGCGGTTTCCAGCAAAATTCTATCGAACTGTTCACGCAATTGTGCATGTATATTCTGTTCGTTGCGGCTCAAAAGCTGATGCGTGTTACGCGCCAATCCCTGCTGCCAAATAGTCTGTGGCTCGACCGTCAGTTCATTGCTGCGTAAGCAAAGCTTCAGATCTTTGAGTCCGATACTTTCACCGGGTGCCAATGCCGCCAAGCGCCAGCATAAATTTTCTAGTTCGCGTACATTGCCAGGCCAATCATGTTGCTCCATTCGTGCCAATGATTCGGGCTTGAGACGTTTGACCGGTGCTTTCAATTGTTTGGCAGCCTGCTCGAGAAAACGCTGCGCAAGTACAGGAACGTCAGATTTTCGATCTCGCAACGGTGGCAGTTGCAGGCGCACCACATCCAATCGATGTAATAAATCGGCACGGAATTTCCCTTCGCGTACGAGTACCTCAAGCGGCTGGTGTGTGGCTGCGATGACGCGAACATCCACTTTGATTAATTCGCGGCCACCGACGCGGAAGAATTCGCCTTCGGCCAGCACACGCAACAACCGGGTCTGCAATGCCGCCGGCATATCACCGATTTCATCAAGAAATAAAATGCCGTCGTCGGCTTGCTCAAAACGGCCTATCTGTCTTTTATTCGCACCGGTAAAAGAGCCAGCTTCGTGACCAAATAATTCCGACTCCAGTAGTTCCGCAGGAATTGCAGCAGTATTCAAGGCAACAAACGGCTTGTTGGCGCGCGATGATTCACGATGCAAAGCACGCGCTACCAACTCCTTGCCGGTTCCAGTTTCGCCGGTTATTAAAACCGACAGCGGTGCCTGCGCAAGACGACCAATGGCACGAAATAGTTCGCGCATTGCCGGTGTACTGCCGAGCAGTTCATTTCCGGCTTCATTTTGCTTTAATTCAGTCGCCGGTTCTGATTCCGGCAATGCGCGCGCAACTAAACTGACCGCTTCATCCAGATCAAACGGTTTCGATAAAAATTCGTGCGCACCGCCGCGGAAAGCACTCGCCGTGGAACTGATATCGGTATAGGCCGACATGACGATCACCGGCATGGTGTCGTGATGTTTTTTCAATGCCTCCAAAAAACTAAACCCGTCGGTGCCAGGCATTCGCACATCGGTAATGACCAGATGCGGCAAGGCTTCGGTACTCAATGCCGATAATGCGGTATCGGCCGAATCAAAACTATGCACTTGATAGCCAGCATCTCGCAGTGCCTGACTCAGCACGATGCGAACACTACGATCATCATCGACCACCCATAATCGCGAATTACTCGTCATCACTTTCCAATTCATTATCGTTCACAGGCAGCAGCAGGGTGAAAACCGTATGGCCCGGACGCGATCGATAGCCGAGCGAACCGCCGTGTTCGCGTGCCACTTGTTGCGCCATCGCCAAACCGAGACCAGTGCCTTCGGCTCGGCCACTCACCAGCGGTAGAAAAATCTGTTCGGCCAGATCTTCTGGCACACCGCGACCATTATCGGAAATTTCCACACGCAAACTTAAGCGATGTGCGGTGTCGCCAATCAGCACATGGTGTTCGGCCCGCGTTTTCAAACCCACTTGCGACGCGCCAGATTGCAAGGCGTTACGGACAAGATTCCAGATCGCCTGCGTCAGTCGATCGGCATCCGCATACAACTCTGGCAAACTCGGATCGTAGTCGCGCACCAATTTCACCGCCCAGCCAGCATCGGTATCGGCCAATTGAAGTACGCGCTCGAGCACGGCATGAATATTGGCCGGACCAAACTCGCGTGGCGGTGCCGGATTCAACAAACGCTCGACCAAGGCGGCCAAACGCTCCACTTCGGTACCAATCAGATCGATCAGTTCTTTTGAATCCCGATCATCGACGCGCCTCGACAATAATTGCGCCGCACCCTTCATGCCCGCCAGCGGATTGCGGATCTCGTGTGCCAAACCTTTCAATGCGGCCGACAAGGCGGCGGGCAAAACTTTAGCGGGATCTTCGCCAAGGAACTCTTCCGTCGGATGCGCTTCCAGTCGGACTACGCCGTCCTCCAGACGCGTCAGCCAAAGTTCGGCAAAATGTTCATTCGACCCCGGAAAGGCCAGTCGCGCGCGATGAACTCGCAAGGTGTGCCCGACTTCTGGCAAGCGCTGAAAAACTTCGGCCAAGCGGCCCAATTCGACATCCAGTTCGCTCAAGGGCATTGCCTGCAAACGTCGGACGCTAACCCCCAGCCAACTGGCAAAGGCCTGATTGCAAGTCTGCACCGCACCGAATGACGAAAGCCATGC
The DNA here is from genome assembly GCA_039930825.1 of Arenimonas sp. Lineage (GTDB taxonomy): Bacteria > Pseudomonadota > Gammaproteobacteria > Xanthomonadales > Xanthomonadaceae > Arenimonas. The sequence continues at coordinate 13,310 of JBDTTC010000024.1, read as the reverse complement.
CACCGGCGTGGCCAAGCTTTCAATAGAGGCATTTAAGAGCTCTGACATTGCACCATGATAGTGCAAACTTTGCTTGCAGCAAGCAATTTTTGCTACTTAGTCGGGCCGTTCATGATAGCCACTGCCTGGTTAAACACAACTTCTGGGAACTACTTTCCAGCCGCCATTTTCTTGACTCTTTTATAGACGAGCCTTCTCAACTCGCTCCATTTACCGTCGTGCTGATTCACTTTATCAATTACTTCGAGTTCGCTCGGTGAGACAAGGTGCATGACCATCATCCTTGTATCTCCAATGTATGCAGTTATCGTATTGGCTTCTCCGGTCGCCGTAATCTCGTATTTGTCACTTAGCGAGTCCAGCATCAGCGCCTTGAGAGAAGTCGGGCTTTCGTACTGGTATAGGGCATGCTCTTCTATCTGGATGCGCGGCACTCCGGCATCAATAATTGTCCGGTCAAGCGCAAAGTATCTTCCTGCAACAATTGGTTTTACCGATAGAAAGCCATGCGTGGATTCTTTTGAGCTCTTGTCACTGCCTATCCATTGACCGGCGATTTCGTTGAAGAAATTATTTCCGATCGCAGTCGGTGTCGTAAGTTTTCGATATCTGCCATCGAAAGCAGTCTCATAGGTAATGCCAGCATCATTCGATGACTCCCACAATTGCCTCACAAGTTCTGCGCTTAGCACGCTCCATGTTATTCGATGCTTGGTGGGCGGCAACAGTGGATCCTTTGATGGCGTTTCTCCCGTGAGCACCATTGCTCCATTGACTAAACCTCCATCCAGGTTTAATTGGTCGCCATTGGAATCAATCCATTTCTGATGCCACTTAGCGTCTGCACCATACCAATTCAGACTTCGTCCGGAATACCCACCGGCGGCGCTGGTCCATTCTTCTTGCAATACGCAGCCTGCCTCAACAGATTGAATCTTGTTGATGCCCACGAATTTTCCCTTTTCATCCACTACGTCCCAAAGACCAATCCAAAAATCAAACTGTCGTGATTCGACTTTCATGCATTGACTCTCTTCCCGTTTTTCCGGTATTTGTTCCTGTGCATTCAATGGCTCCTGAAGCGCGAGAAAGAAGAAAAATGAAAGGTATTTCAGGAAATTGGGCATAATTATTTACCGTTTGCTGCCTCAAAAATCAGCAGTAGCGAGAAGTACTGCGCGAGAAGATTTAAAAGTGCATAGCATGGCGACCATAAAAAAATATGGCTATCAAATTCCTGACCTATCAGGCATCGGTTGCTGAAACCGTGCCTCTTATGGCATTGGCAAGTATTTGGCCCTGGGTTTATTCAGTAGCTCTTGCGTAATGTCGCTTGGCGTCATTCCAAACGACTTGCGGAACGCCATTGTGAAGTGGCTATGATGGGAGAATCCCAATTGTGATGAAACGGCACTGATGTCGCCTCGATGGCTCATAAGCAAATCTATTGATGCTCGCAACCGGAGCGTAGTCACGTACTGATGTATGGAATGGCCAGTCTGACTTTTGAAAACCCGTGCTAAATGTCCGGCGGAAACGTTTAACTGGCGGCTCAACTGCTGAATGGACAGTTTTTCATCGAATGGTTTTTCCAGGAGTCGCTTCAAGTCATCACAAAGCGTCCGATGCTGTGCTTCATCAAGTTTTCCTGGCGGACTATTATTTCCGGACGCATCGGCGAGAATTTCGGAGATTAGCAAAAAGCAGCTTTCTTCCAACTGCAATTTATCGACTGGCAGCCGAGAATGTTTCGGACAATTGTTGTTTCGCGACAGAAATTCAAAAAACTTTCGCTGTTTCAAAAATACCGCTTGCGACTGCGCTAATTTCAAACCGGAAAAAAGCGGTTTCCCTGTAGGTTCCTTGCCTGTAATTTGAAAATGCAATGTTTCCAGCTCGGATGGCAGCACGGCAATATAGTCTGAATTGTCTCCCTCGGGACTGACTTGCAAACGACGATACGAATCACCCGGGTTGTAAGTACTTATGTCAGCAGGACCGATTATCTCACGCAGCCCGCGGTCGAGCCGGATTTCTGAAAATGTCCTGGGAAATACAAAGTAATAACTTGCCAGTTCAGTCGATCCAAAAAACGCCTCATCCGTTGGTTTGGCACGAAAAAGGCCAACGGCAAATGAATCCGTCCTGGCAAGCAACCGATCCGAAGTGGTCAGATCGTTCTCGATGTTCAGCTTGATCGACTTGCCATCATCGGCCTTGTGATCGATGTCTTCCGGAACCAGCGCTTCAGTCATGCATCACCTCAATAGCTGTCCCACCGAGATCCGGCCGGGCTGCCAATCCTGCGGTTTCAGTATGCATAAATTGCCTTTACAAAACTATCAAAAAACGAATTTTCCGTGCAGATTTCCGCTTTCTTGCCTCTTTTTTCATTACTGCCGACGACTTCGACTTATCGACATTCGCCAGGCTGTTATCGCCTTAACATGATGAATCGTTCCGCTTGAACATCCTCCGTTTTTTGATAGCCCTCCGTTAATTTGCACGGTAATGTTCGCGTAAATAACGGGTGAACATATGGAACAAATTCATATTACAAAGGCATTCTTGCCAGATGGCGCGCCGAAGAAAGGTTTTTTGAAAGTCGGCCAACATATTGTTGATTGCGGTGCTTTGCGTGTTGTCACAAGAGTACCCATGCAATCACTCCCGCCGAAATCCATTCATGTGCTTTATGAGCTCGCAAGGAATGCCGGCGACACCGTTTCGCGCGAGGCACTGATGACCAACGTATGGCCTGAAAAAAAAACGGATGCCTGCGATGTTGTCAAACAGGCGATCATGGGGCTTAGAAGAGCCCTTGATTCGCAGCAACACACCCGAAGCATGATAGAAACAATTCCTAAAACCGGATACCGTTTGAACACCAGCTGCCGTTACGCAGAAAATTTTGATGATCTAAACCGGGCTGCGAAAAACAAAAGCAGGAATCACAAAACACGGCCGCCAGCAGGCCCGCCGGCTTATGCTGAAAATGTGCTTTCCGGAAAACACGGATTTCATTCAACCCAAGTGATGTCTATAAAAATTGCCGCTTCGTTATCACTGCTTGTGATGGCTTTTTCAATCATCCTGATGATTGCCAGATGATCGAGTCAGTGTGCTTTGGAATCTCATTAGCCCCCTCAGGATTTATTCAAGAGAGAAATCAGGATGACTGCTAATTTCCAGGCTGCGAGTTTCGGGCGTTCGGTCGACTTGCCTGATACAAGCACATCGACATTTACCATGATGCCCAAGCTCGTTGCCGGATTAGGCAGAGGCGCGCAAATTTCCTGCGGAACCGGTTATCTCAGTGTCTGGTTTGTCGGACGTGGCAATCTGCAAATTACCGGAAACCATTTTTCGCCATCGCTATTCGAGGGTCAATACCTGGTAAATGTCGAAACCCCGCTCAAACTGACATCCTCCGGCGATGCCATGTGGCTCGGCATTGCAATCCCGGTGGATATGGCCACGAGGATGCTATCTGAATGCGTGAATTCGCCTAGTGCGTTGCAAACAGGAATTGATGTAAGTGACTTGAATACCAGAAGCCTGGTCAAATTATTGCTGGCAACAATCCAGTCGGAATCAATGGTAAATGAAGCCGACTATCTCGGCTTGGCAAATACCTTATTCCAGCTGGAAAACAACGCCCGCTCAGAGCTAAGGCGCTGCCCCGGGCGTACCGAAAAATCACGGCGCCTCTCATATCAGAGATTGGCCAGAGTGAAGAATTACATCGCCTTGAATCCCTGCCACATGGAAGGAATCAATGAACTGGCACTGCTTGCAAACTATTCTGACTCGCATTTTATTCGGACTTTTTCAAGAGTTTTCAGTGAATCGCCGCTGGAATATGCGCATCGTTTACGACTGGCGCATGCCAAACAGTTGATTCGGGACGGAAGGCTATCTGTTCTCGAAATTTCACGCGAAGTAGGATTCGCGACATTTTCCGCATTTTGCAGATCTTTCCGGATTGAAACCGGTGCAACACCTTCTGCATTCCGTTCCAGTGTTTTCATGCAGGGATAAAATTCTGCACATCGAATTATCAATTCAGGAACATAAAGTCGTCATTCAATACATCTTAATCCAATAATTTAACGGATAACTTACAACTGTCTGTCGGCAACTTCAGATATCCAGCATAGATACAACAAAGTTATTTTACGGAGAGAGAGTAAATGTCTAATTTCAATCAGCTATCTAGTGCGATCAAGTTCGCACTATTTATTGGTACCACGGCCAGTTTGATGTCCGCTTCGACATTCGCACAGGAAAAGCGCGACGAAGCAAAGGAAATCGACACGGTTCGCGTGGTGGGTACTAAAATCAAGCGCATCGTTGAGGAGGAAGGCGCACAACCGGTTCAAGTGCTGACACGCGCCGACATAGAGCGTACCGGCTTGAATAACGTGTTCGAGATTCTAAATTCGATTACATCAAGCGACGGTTCCGGGCTAAGCACGGTTACAACACAAACCAACGGATCCGACGGTTCGCAGCAAGTTTCTTTGCGTGGCTTGGGTGCACAACGTACGCTCGTACTGGTTGATGGTCGTCGCTGGGTTACCGATATCGACGGCACCGTCGATTTTTCCACGATCCCAGTCGCCATTATTCAGCGCATTGAAGTATTGAAAGATGGTGCATCGGCTATTTACGGTTCCGATGCGATTGCAGGCGTAATCAACATCGTTACCCGTCGCGATTACGAGGGTGCTCAAGCAGGTGTGTACTTCGGGCAAACTGCAAAAGGCGATGGTGCACGCAAGGGAGCCGACATTACCATCGGTGCCAGAAGCGAACGTAGCAATGGGGTAATGAGCATTAGCCACACCAGCCAGGAAAGTCTCTACTCTGCTGACCGCCTGATCACCCAATATCCCGTGTTCGGCAACAACTTCTATGGTTATGCTGGCGGCGATTGTGCCGCATTGCTAGCAGGTGCTCCCGATTTAGGTTATGGCCCGGAAGGAACCATTGGCCAATTTTGCGGTTCGGGCTCGGGCGTCTATGGTTCTTTCAGCGGCCCCGGCGTTGATTCGCAGGCATTAAATCACAACGCCAATTTGGCCGACGGTATTCAAGCATCGGACTACCACACGTTTAACAACACCGATCGTTACAATTTCGCACCCATCAATTATCTGCAACAACCCGCGAAACGTACCAATGTTTTCGCGGCGGGTAATTTCGACATTACCAACAATGTGTCTGCATTCGCACGTGCCAGTTACACGAAGCGCACTTCGGATCAGCAACTAGCCCCGGTACCGCTAACGGTTCGAGATAGCGGAGCTGCAGGTCCTGCATGGGATTTTGCGATAGCGGCCAACAATGTGTTCAATCCTTTTGGCGTGGCACTTACAAGTGCCAATTACCGAATGGAGATTGCCGGTCCGCGCCACAATTTTTTCGATTTCGATATATTTTCATTGCAGACGGGACTTCAGGGAAACTTCGAGCTAGGCGGTCGTACTTTCGACTGGGAATTGACGGCACAACGTAATGACGGCCAATACGATTCGCGTGGCGAGAACTACACCAATCTGTTCAATCTACGACAAGCCCTGGGTCCGTCCTACGCCGATGCGACCGGGCTACATTGCGGCGTGGTCGGAGCAGCAATTGCAGGCTGCACGCCATTCGGCATAACTCTGGGCCCTACCGCAGGTGTCGGTGCGGTCGTACCACGTTCTGGCGGCGGGACATATACTGTTACCCAAGCCGATGTCGATCGTGCATTGAACTACGTTACCTACACATTGGTTGATCAAACGGGCATCACTTCTACCAACTACGGTGGAAATATTTCCGGTGAGCTGTTTGAACTACCTGGTGGCATGTTTGCATTTGCCTTAGGTTTTGAAACCCGCCGCGACAACATCTTCTATCAGCCTGATGCATTGGTAGCGGGTGCAGGTAGCTCCAATAATTTTTCCGAAGCTACTAAAGGCAGCACTTCGGTTGACGAGTTCTATCTCGAAATAGTTGCACCCGTTCTCAAAGACGTCACGGGCTTTCAGGAACTCGAATTCAGCGCTGCCGTTCGCAAGTCGGATTACAAGGCCAGTGGCTTGGTTGGAACTACATTTACCGAATCGGATCCGGGATCCCCGACCAATAAAAAATTCGGTATGAAATGGAAACCGATTGACGATTTATTGGTTCGTTTCAGTTGGGGCGAAACTTTCCGTGCTCCTTCTGCCAATGATCTCTTTGGCGGTGGTGCCGAAGGTTTTCCGGCAGGAAATGATCCCTGTAATACAAATTTAGCCATTGGTTACGCGAGCTTGAGTCCTGCTGGCAGGGCATTGTGCAATGCAGGTGGCGTTCCGGTGGGCGGAGTGCCGCAACTAAACGCACAGGTGCGATCTTTAACGGGCGGCAATGCCAGTCTGACTCCGGAATTTGGCACCAATCGAACCGCAGGTATCGTTTATAGCCCCAGCTGGCTCCAAGGATTCAACATTGCAGTGGATTACTGGAGCGTTGATTTAACAGATGCGTTAGCACAACGTGGCGTAGTTGCCATTATGAACGCTTGCTACAGAACCCTGGATTTGAATTTCTGTCCATTCATTGAGCGTGCGCCGAATGGCGAACTGTCCGTAATCCGTGCAACCAGCTTCAATTTGAACTCACTGAATACAGCCGGATACGATATCGGCTTGAGTTACAACTTCAGTACGGGCTGGGGCGATTTCCGAACAAAATGGGATACAACATACATCACGAAAAATGAAGAGAATGGCACGGATCTGATTGGCGCCTATAACGGTGCGCCTAACTGGGAGTACCGCTCGCAATTCGAGTTTGGATGGAGCAAAGGCGATTGGTCCGCCAATTGGACCACGCGGTTTACGTCTGATATTGCCGAAAATTGCTTTTTCGTTTGCAACGAGAGAAACGGCGATGGCAAAAATCATACCGGTGCCTATGCAGTGCATGACATCCAATTTGGCTGGAAAGCTCCATGGGACGCCAAGATAGCGATTGGCGCCAGAAATGTTTTCGGCAAAGAACCGCCGATACTTACCAACAATACCTTTGCGCAGAGTTTTGATGCTGCCTACGACACACCGGGCGGCGCTTATTGGTATGCGCAATACCGTCAGGACTTTTAGACTTTTCCTAGAATGGCAAAACCAAGCCGCGACCTCAGGGTCGCGGTTTTTTAATACTGGAGTATCCGATGTCTATCCAATTAATTGCGAAATTTCATCTCGTGTTTGCTGCGCTGGTTTTATCAACGGCATGCCAAGCCGCCTGCTCGCCGCAAGGACTTCGGGTGCAACAACTTATTTCCATCAAGGAAAATAAATTTGAAGTTCCGGAAAATATCAATATTGATGAATTGGCCCTGGCAATGACCTCATGCCTTGGAAACGCAAACCCGAAAATTCGGGACGACATAGCATTTTCTTCACTGCAAGCCTGGATGCGAAATAAAAAACTGGCTTCACAAACCGTGCATTCCCTGTATGAAAATCTTACGAATGAACTCAATAGTCACCAACCAGATAAGACCGGATTCAAAAAACCTTTTGTTGCCTTGACTTTGTCGGAAGTGGCGCGTTACGACAGATTGAATTCGAACCTGAGCCATGAAGAGCAGGTAGCGCTGGTAAATGCAGCCGTTGACTACATGAATGACATCAAGGATTTTCGCGGTTTTAATTCCAGAGAAGGCTATCGTCATGCCGTTGCCCATACTGCGGACCTGATGCTGCAACTTTCATTGAACAAGTCCATTGAAAAACAACAGCTAGACCAAATGCTTGCCGCAATAAGTAGCAAGCTGATTGCAACAGGTGAACACACCTATGTTTATGGCGAGCCAGGCCGATTAATGGCGCCGGTATTTTATATTGCACGCCGCGAACTGCATTCTGAAACAGAATGGAAAACCTGGTTTACCAATATAGCGTCGCCAAAACCGTTTTCTTCTTGGAACGAAGCCCTGACGACCCAGCCGGGATGGTCACACCGGCTTAACAGCGAGACTTTTCTCATGATGATGTATGTCAATGTAAATGAATCGGACAATACGAAACTCAAGTCGATTTTGCTACCGGCAATTACCGATGCAATAAAGTCCATGCCGTAGTTCCGGCTTTCCATTCGCGAATGCGCAATCGTGCAACATTGAATAATCATTCAAGGTACTCTTGCTCAAGTCGTAATTTTGTAAAATGACGACAAGCCGATCTAACTCCAACTTCGGTCGGCCTGTCGGCAATGTCAACTATCATCGCCTGCCTTGACACGCACGTCTTACCCCGGCACGTGCGTGTTTTTTTATGGCTATTTTTATTGCCCGGCGATTTTCAGAAATTTGTTTTACTGCCATCGCTTTCCTTGATATTTTTAGCTTCATGCTTTCATTTGGTGTCGAATGTTGACCAGGAAATACCATGATCCGAAATGCCCTGCTCGCTACGCTGTTGATTACCGCCACTGGCCGTGCCGAAAATCCACCCGACACCATGCAGCTTTTAGACAAACACCTATATGGTTTTTCCTACGATAAGGACGCCATTTCTGGACGCGGCGCGGACTTCCTGCGAACGGAAACAGAAAACAGCCAGTTTGTTTTACTTGGCGAGCAACATATGGATCACGCCATTCCGGTGTTTTCCGGTGCCTTGTATCGAATGCTGCATGACACACACGGTTTCCGGCATTTGGTCGTCGAACAGGACCCCGTTGCAATCGAAGATGCAATTTCGCCCGAATTGCGCGGCAAGCCGGAAAAAATCGCCCGCTTGTCGAAACGCTATCCATCGTTATTCGAATTCGATTCCGACGAGGACCTGACATTGCTTGCAACAGTCGGGCAACTTGAAGGAAATCCAGATGCCATCTGGGGTGTAGAGCAGGCTACAGGTGCCGTGCGTTATCTGGAGGAACTGTTATTGCTTGCACCAAACCAGGCAACACGACGCAAGACGCAGACTTTGCTTGATAAAGCACGAGCAATGGACCATGAACCCAAGTACTCGGTGAACTGGCTGATTGCAGCCTCGACGCCAGCGGAAATATCGGCACTATCTTCAGAATTCAATGCGGAAAAAGACACGCGTGCAGCATGGTTACTCGCTGCACTCACGAAGTCGAGCGAAATTTTTGGCTATTATCGACGTGCCGAAGCCGGAGAGTTTGTCGGACTTTTCAACAACACGGTTCGTGAGGAAACTCTGAAAAAAAACTTTATCGAGAAATATCGCAACTCCGCCAAACGCGAAGTTTTACCCAAGGCAATGTTTAAATTCGGCTCCAATCATTTATACCACGGGAAAAATCCGACCCAGGCCTTTCCAATCGGCAATATGGCACATGAGTTCGCGATCGTTAACGGCATGCAAGCCTATGGCATCTACGTAATATCGCTGGGGCCCAATTATGCAAGCTACAAGGATTATCCGGACTGGATGCGACCCCTGCTCCCCATTAGGGAACCCGAATTCCCGACACTGGTTGACCTGCGCGGACTTAGACCTTATCAACGACTTTACCGGGAAAAGGTACCCTCGGAGGATCAATGGCAGTTTCGGGATTTCATAAATGGCTATGATGCCGTCATCATCTTGCCAAACTCAAAACCAGCTACACGCGTACTTGGAGGACGAGTGAATTACTAGCAGTGAGTTTATCGGAACAGTCATTCCACTAACTACATTAAAACCACGGGTAAAATTTTCTACGCTAGTTGTCCGGAACTTAAAATGTAATCACCGACAGTTTCGGCTTCGTTTCCCGGTTTCTGCAGTCTTGGAATCCGCGGTTTTATTATCTGCGTTGGCTTCCGAATCGGAATCCAGGCATTCGTCTGCAGGCTTTGTGTCTTCCGACATCGTTTCATCCTGTTGCGCCGCCGAATAGGCGGTTTCGGCGGCTTCTTTTTCCGCCTTCCAGGCTTCGGATTTGGCTACTTCGGATTTCGCCGATGCAGATTCGGCTTCGGCTGATTTCCTGGCCGCTGCATAAGCAGCCATCTTTTGTTGTTCCAACTCGTAATCGGCCATCTGCACGGGTGCAGGTGCCGCCACTTCGACCGAAGCAGTCAGCGGCGGTATCGGGCCAGAGATTACTTTGGCCGGTAGCGGCGCAGGCGCGGCGGCAACCGGCATGGACTGTATTTCTTTCTTCTCGGTCGATACCAGTGTTTGGCCTGCCGTGTGTACTTTTTTCGGATCGATTATTGATGCTTTTCCCGAAAAGGGAAGTTTGGCGTTGAGTATTTTTGGTGCCAGCCCGCTGAGTGATATCGGTTTGTCGTTTTTAAACTGCACAACAGCCGGCCCGTTTAATTCGTATTCCAGCCCGGAGGTCAAATACACCACGACCAACTTGCTGCCTTTGGATAATACGAGTTTCGCATCGGTCAGGAGTTCGGCCTGCTGCGCGACAGGCGTTTTCTTGCTGTCGGATTGCCGGTAAGCGCTGCCTTGCCGCTCGGTAACGATGCCGATGATGTCGGTTGCGGGCGGAGCTGCCCAAAGGGCACTGACCCCCGGAAGCAGGAGTAGAAATCCAAAACCAAGAATGCGCCGATTTTGCATGTGTCGCCTCAAAGCGAGTATTACAGCTTGCCCCAACCATACACCTCAACCGGCGTATGTCCCTTGATGGGTTGCGGTCCGAGTGGCACCAGGCCGTCACTATCGGGCAACGCATCCACGATCACTTTCGAGCAGACAATACTATAGCCCACTTCCTTGGTCAGGCCTTCAACTCTCGATGCCACGTTGGCGGCATCGCCAATCGCGGTGTAATCGTTGCGATTACTCGAACCCATGTGGCCAATGACGACTTCGCCGGCATGCACGCCAACTCCGATTTCGATCGGGTTTATTCCTTCCAGCACCAGGCTTTGGTTGAATTGCGCGAGTGCTGTTTGCATCGCCTTTGCCGCAGCAAACCCGGCGGCGCAGGGGTTTTGCAAGGGCTTGGGCGAACCGAAAATGGCCATGATGCCGTCACCCATGAAATTGATGACCGCGCCGCCATTGCCGTGGATCTGTTCGACAACGCATTCAAAATAGCGATTGAGTAAATGGATACCGGCTTCCGGCGTCATCGATTCACTGCGCGTTGTAAAACCGCGAATATCGGAAAACAAGATGCAGACAAACTTACGGGTGCCGCCAAGTTCCGGCGTTAATTGTCCCGATAGAATTTCATCCATCACGCTCGGACTAACGCTATTGCCGAATGCGCTTTTCAACAAGCGGCGCTCCTGCAAGTGTGCCATTGCATCGAATACACCGCGACCAGCAAGTGCAAAAAAATAAGTCGCCGTGATCGCGCTCAATGGCAAATACATGCCATGACGAAATAGATACATGCCGAGCAGCAGCAGTCCCGATGCAAAAAATAAAAATGCCAAAGCTCTGCCGAATTGACTGAAACTCCAAGACCAACACAATGCAGCCAGCATGATAAGACACCACACGATTTTATTGCTCGCCGCTTGCACCAGACCCTGATTCAAAAATGCACGCAGGGTTTGAGCATGCAGCAACACACCGGGGACAAAATTATTATTGTCCTCCCAGCCAGCCAGATTCACTGCAAGCGCCAAACGGTCTTCGGCAGGGCGTACGGTTCCCAGCAATACCGGTTTGCCACCGAATTGTTGCCGCAGCTTTTCAATATCGCCGTCCCGGTAGCTCTTGATCACATCCTGCATTGGCACATACTGAAAGGCGGCACCCAGCGAGGTGTCGATATAACCTGATTGGGGCGCCAATTTCAGGCCGCGAATCATCTGGCCCACCAGCGTTGCTTGCCGCTTGCCGTCATCCGCCAAACGCTCGTCGTAACGACGAACTCGTTGATCGATGTCTCTAGGAAATAAGGCGTAACCGAGACCATTTTCACCGGCGGCCCTGGAAAAATTTTCTGCCAGCACCCGCTGCCTGCCGGTGCCGTCTATCGTGATCGACAACACGACCGGCCGCCTGCTTTTTGCCAGCAAAATACCAGTCATCAGTGCTTGATCATTGCCCGGCATGATGTCGTTGAATGAACGATCGGGCATAACGATATCGAGGCCGACAGCAGAAGCATCGGCTGCATGTATCGCGCGTAAAAAATCGCCCCAGTGCCGATGCCACAAAGTCATCGGTTCGGGAAATGTCTGCAGGGTTTGTTCATCGATGCCGACCACGATTACATCGCGGGCAATCCTGGTCGGAAAATAATGTCGCAATAGGCGGATCTGCACATCCAGATATTTCGCATCCAGCCAGGCACCCAGACTGGAATGATGCACGGACAAACCCAGCAACAGGCAGATGCATGTCCCCGCAAGTAAAAAACGCCACGACCGTTTTTGCTGCTGGGGGCTGGTCATGCACTTCCTTTGTCGGATGCCGGATTCCTTTCTATGCCTTATAAGCCCTGTGTCTGGTTCACGCAATCAATACAGATGTTTCGATGGATTATTTTTTCTGCAGATTGAAAAGAATCCTGCTGTCTTCCGTGTCCAGCACATCGGTTTCGATGCCGCGGTAGTGTCGGTGAAAAGCCCGGGTAGCGGCTGGCAAATCATGGGTGTCATAACCCAATGCTTTCATGGCCAGCACTGCATCAAAACCGATGGGCGCTTCCGCTAGGTTTTCGCCGACCCATTGACCAAAACCGGCCTGCGCCAAACGCTGCCAGGGAAAATGGCGGCTCGGGTCCACTTTTCGCGTTGGTGCCAGATCGGCATGCCCAATGATCGCCGTGCGCGGGATATTGAAACGCGTGCAAAGATCATCCAGCAAACGGATCAACGAAAGAATTTGCCGCTCTTCAAATGGCTCGCTGCCGTTGTTGTCGAGTTCAATACCGATCGACACCGAATTGATATCTGTTATGCCTTGCCAGCTTCCCACACCTGCATGCCAGGCGCGTTCATTGTCGTTGACCAATTGATACAACTTGCCGTTATTGGCAATCAGATAATGTGCACTGACTCGTCCTTGCTTATTTTGCGTATGCAGTACGCGCAAGGCGTCTTCGGCATTTTCCATTTCGGTTTGATGTATCACGATCAAACGCGGTTTTCGGGTATCGAAATTCGGCGAAGGTGACCACTGTGCCAGCGGATTTCTTGCAGGCGGCGTTGTGCATGCCGATAAAATCAGCAGGCAGCAAAATCCGTATTTCAATCGATGATGAAGCATGCTGTAAGGATAGTGCATTTATGCCCGCCGATGACATTGATGGCTCGTCTATGTCGGCAATTTATCCAGCTTGTATGTGCTTTTGATGTGGGCCTTGTGTGGCGAATGTGTGTTGAAAAG
>JBDTTC010000023.1:0-19791 GCA_039930825.1 Arenimonas sp. | reverse complement strand
TCCGATGCTTGTATTGTCGGCAAAAATAACCGAGCGTGGAGTGCCGCGAAAATAATTACTGATACTGGTTAGGTTCCCCGCCCCATCAGCAACGCTGTTTACATTGCCGTCGGGATGGTAGGTAAGACTATTGGCTAATAAACCAAAACTATAGGTTTGGATAGGCAACGCCGTAGTATCGTCATAGACGTTTTGGCTAATGAGCTTTGACGTATTGTTATTGACGGTAGTACTTGGCAGGCCAACTACCCATTTCGCCAACTTATGCTCGTAAGTGTTGGTATCGGTACGGGTGTAGCCTAGGCTGCTGGATGAAGTTACTTTGACGGGCGATGCAAAAACGTCGAATGATTCCACCATAGAGTCGAAAGCGACACCATCTTGGAGAATGGTTTTTTTCTTTTGGGGTGTGATCGAATTGCTAAGCAGCATATTCGCGCGAGGTTGTGGGCTTATTCCGGCAAGGGAAATATAGGCTTGGGTATCATCGTATGCCGAAACATACTGATAAATTTCGGTTCTAATAATTTTATTGTCCCGACGTATTTCAACTTTTTGTAATTGCCCTTCCGTTTTTTGGTACTCAATACCGAATTGGTAGCGTGTTATTGACGCATCCGGTGAAGTTACCTCGATGCTTTTGCTGGTATCACAGGCTCGCATACTGCAATCGGGCGTATTAGGATTAACAAAGCCTGTCGGCAAAAAGCCACCGACAGCAGGCAGATAGTTATAAGTCCAAGTCGAGCCAGGAATCCCCGGACCGTAAATCAGCTTGCTCTTAATTCCGACTGTTGCAAATTGGCGTGGGTACCACAAAGTGGCCGTCTCAAGTGGAACACTGCCCTGGGATGCCAGATCGCAGGCATAGGGAACATTCGTAAGCTCGTGTCTGATGCGTTCAAAGCGGAATTCGCCTTTTGCGCCAGATGGGTGCGTTGATTTCAGCAAGAATGAAATTGAACCAGGCGGGTTTTGTAAGTTACGCAAGCAAGTTAATAAGGACCCTGTATCAGCAGCCGTAAAGCTTAAGTTACCTTCGTACTGGTAAGACCAGCTTGAAGCATCAGGACGCACAACTTGGGACAGAAGCGGACTCGGAATACTGGTTCCATTGATAATTCCACTGACATAGGAATAAGACCAGGTTTTCCCCGCCGATACGGCAGTGCTCAAAGTGCCATTACCGTTGTAAGTGAGCGCGATACTTCTTCCGTCATTCGAACTAATCGAACTTAATTTGTTAGCAGCGTCGTAGTTGTAAGTAAGCCAGTTGCCAAAACGATCTTCAACACGCGTTGCCAGTATTTCTACTTTTTCCCGGGACAGCGATACATAAGTAGTAATGTTGGTGACATAGGTTGTCCCTATGCATCGGCCAGTGGACTCAGGGTCTTCGCCAGGTCCGCCCCCTCCTTCAAATCGTGTAGGCGGGTACCATGAATATCGTACTGTACTGTTGATACTAAGATTGGCAGAAAAGCTGCCGTGCTCAGGCGGGCATTTAGGCGAATTTACTTCTGCGGTTACGAATTCGTAGGGCTTGCTGAGTTCCACAGCATTTTCGCCGCTGCCAGTAATCACCATTTTATTGAAAAAATATTTTGTGCCATCCGGTGCAACAGCTAGGAAACCTTCGCCGAGTCCGCCAGTAATTGTTGGCAAACAGGCAATTCGCCAATTACCTTTTGTTGTCCAATGGTATGGGCCACCCTGTGTTGGCTGCGGATTCGCGCCATGATTGAGCAGCAGTTCTTGCGAACCAGCTCCGGGTATTTCCATCGAATAGCCGTGCCAATACTCGACCGGAAAAAATGGTGTCGCGCCGACATAGACCATTGGAGGCCGTGCTTTAAGCAAATCGCCTGCAGGCGAGGAGCAGCGACTATTGGGCGATGCAGACGCCACTGTCCAGCCGTGCCCGCTTGCGAAAATACCTGACATCTTCGGAACGTCAATCTCCCAATTGCCAAGGACGCGACTCACCGATGTGAAGGCATCATATTCAGAAACAGATAAGCTCCTGCTCAAGGCCACGGGCAATTGGCTATTTCCTGGGACACTGATATCTGTAACCCCGAAAGATGTGGAACCTGTATAAAAATCCGTTTTCTCGCCAAACAAGTCATTGCCAAGACTTCCGATGGCGTCAGAAGGACGTTGTAATTTAGTGAACTCGAGCGCAGGGTTCACTGAGGCCGCGATAGCTACGGGAGTTTGCAGCCCGGACATGGCAACAAGCAGCATGCCCAACGATAGGATTTTTTTCATGATTCAAGTCTTGTGATGCGAATGAGGTGGCTTTGCGTTAAAAACACACAAAAAGCGGCCAAGGCTAAGTTACAGCTTGTTAATTAACAAGCTATTTCTGGAATATTTGCTACGCCGCTGTCGCTACAAGGGTCTTAAATCGACCTTTTGTTGTAAATCCGCATTTTGTGCGCGTCATAATTGTCGAGGTAGCAACATTAATAGCAGAGCGGATCAAACTATGACTGGATTTTCGCAAACCTCTGCTCCGCCCTCACCAAATCCCCTTCCGTATCCACCCCAGGAGGAAATACCTCTGGCGTAATCCCCACCGCAATCGAGTACCCCGCTTCCAACACACGCAATTGCTCAAGCGCTTCGAGTTGCTCAAGCTGTCCCATCGGCAATTGCGTAAACGTTTTCAGAAAGCCTGCACGATAAGCGTAAATGCCAATATGTCGAAGCGCTCCGACTTGCGGTGTACTTACGCGGTCGTTGGCAAAACGATCACGTTGCCATGGCATCGGGGCGCGGCTGAAATACAAGGCATTGCCATTGCTTGCACGTACTACTTTGACAGCATTGGTATCGAAATAGGTTTCGGTATCGATGATTTCTGTCGCCAAGGTTGCCATGGGTGCATTTGAATTTTCCAGAGCTTCGGCAACGGCACGAATACCGGCTGCAGGGGCGAAGGGTTCGTCGCCTTGCAGGTTGACGATGATTTGTTGTTCACTCCAATTAAGTTGTTCGGCACATTCGGCAAGTCGATCTGTGCCGGAGGCATGATCAATGCGTGTCAAGCAAACGGTAACGGGGTATTTTGCAACGGCGTCGGCAATGCGTTCGTCGTCGGTAGCCAGTACGACTAGTGATGCGCCGGCGGCTATTGCACGGCGTGCGACGTGCACCACCATCGGTTCGCCGGCGATAAGGCGTAAAGGTTTGCCAGGTAATCGTGAGGCAGCGTAGCGTGCTGGAATGGCGACGATGAAATTAGTCATAAAAAATCGTTTAACTTAATGAAGTATTGTCGCAGGTTTTGCCCCCACCCTAACCCTCCCCCGAAAAGCAGGGGAAGGGAATTTTTGGCGACGATAAAATCGGTCATGGCAAAGCCTTCAATTTTGATTCGATGGCGTCAAATAACTTTTCATTCAAGGCGGCGTTGACTGGGACACACCAGGCATTTTTTAGCTGGAGTTGGCGGCATTTGACGGCGTCTTTTTCGGTCATCAATATGGGTGCGTCATCTGGGAAATCGGAATTTATATAGTCGTGATGGTCGGCAAAGGCGATGGCGTCGATATTCAGTCCGCGTGCTTTGAGGGCGTTGAAAAAACGTTCGGGATGGCCAATGCCGGCAATGGCATAGACCTTGTTGCCGACAAATGCATTCAGGGCTTGCCGCTCAGTGCTGTTTAATTTTTCGGCATCGCCATAGATAAGTTGCATGGCGTAGTGATTTGCTTGCACGTCATCCTCGACGGCACCGTTGGCAACACTGAAATCACAGGGCCGTGGTTTCTCGCGCAAGGGCCCTGCGGGAAGGATAAGGCCATTGCCGTATTTTCTTTCATTGTCGGTTAGTTCGATTTCGATATCGCGTTGCAGGCGGATATGCTGCAGGCCATCATCGGCAATGATGACGGTGCAACCTTGCTGGATAAGATATTCGGCGGCACGGACACGATTGGCATCGACGCGAAGCGCACATCGGGTTCGTTGATAAATCAGCAGTGGTTCGTCGCCACAATCCTTGGCAGAACTATTGATCTCGACAGTGAACGGGTTCGTGGTCTTCCGGCCATAGCCGCGACTGACAACACCTGGTTTCCAGCCTCGAGCTTGCAATGCCTTTACCAAAGCAATGGTAAAAGGTGTTTTGCCGGTGCCACCGACGGTGAAATTACCCACCACAATCACCGGCCTGGAAACTTTCACCGATTTCAAGAAATCGTGGTGATATAGAAAGCGCCGAAAATTATTCAAGCCTTCATAAAAAAATGAAATGCCGCGAAGCATCCAGTTTGGTGCGATGCCACCATACCAACGTTTGTTGAGAGCCGCTTCGAGCTTTGCTCTCACGCGGGTTCCGTATTCCTGAATTGCATGCTGTGCAGATGGGCATATACGCCTGCTTTTGTGAGCAGTTGAGCATGCGTGCCCTGCTCTACCAGGCGGCCATCATCAAATACCAATACTTGATCTGCATGTTCGATGGTAGATAAACGATGGGCAATGACCAGCGTGGTTTTATCCGGAATCAGGTGGTTCAATGCATCTTGCACCAGGCGTTCGGATTCATTATCAAGCGCGGCAGTGGCTTCATCAAGAATCAGAATCGGCGCATCTTTCAAAATTGCCCGCGCAATGGCCAAACGCTGACGCTGGCCGCCGGATAATAAACTTCCGTTTTCGCCAATACGTGTTTGCATGCCATGCGGCAGTTTATTGATGAATTCGGAGGCGTTGGCGGCATCGGCGGCACGACGTAATTGTTGTTCGTCGGTAACGTTGTTGCCATAAGCAATATTCGCTGCAATGGTGTCATCGAACAGCATTACTTTTTGTCCAACCAAGGCGATCTGCTTACGCAAATCGCTAAGACGGTAGTCGGAAATTGAAACCCCATCCAGAAGCAGCTCGCCGGCACTGGCTTCATAAAATCGTGGCAGTAATCGAATCAGCGTGGATTTACCGCTGCCGGAACGGCCCACAATGGCAGTGACGGTGCCCGGTTTCGCAATAAAACTAATATTGCTCAACGCATGCACATTCTGGTTTGAATAGCGCATTGAGACATCGCGAAATTCGATATTCCCTTTGGCCCTTTCCAGCGTAGTACTACCACTATCGAGTTCTTCCGGTTCATCGAGCACGCCGAATAAACGCTCGGCTGCGGCAATGCCACGTTGAATGGGGCTTTGCACATTGGTAATGCGCTTTAATGAAGGCAGCATAGCCATCATCGCAAGCACGATGGAGACGAAGGCACCGGCGGTAAGATTTCCTGCGGCTGCTTCGCGACCGGCAACAATCAGGATCACCGATAATGCGACCGCAGCCAGTAGTTGCACCAGCGATGATGCTCCCGCTCGCGTCACTTCGACCTTGAGGCTAAGTTTCAGGTTTCTGTTGGCAAGTGAGCTATAGCGTTCGTTGGCTATTTCCTGGGCGCCATAAATTTTTACTTCCTGCTGGGCAGCGAGGGTTTCTTCAGCGCTATGCGCCAAATTTGCCACGCCTTCCTGAATGCTGCGATTCAATCGCCGATAACGTTTACTTACATAATTTGAAATGCCGGCGATCATTGGCGCGACTACCAGCATGGTCAAGGTAACGATGGGACTATAGATAAGCATGACCACGAGTTGGACAAGAATACTCAAGGTGTCGGTGACGACAATTTTGATCGCTTCACTGGTGGATTGATTGACCGATTCGGTATCGTAATTCAGACGCGAAACCATCATCGGTACCGGCTCGATATCGAAACGCGAGCTTGGTAAATGCAGATATTTCCGGAGTACGTCGGTACGCAAATCACGCACGACGCTGCGGCCTGATCTTGCCATTCCATAATCGGTTACGAAAGTTGCCAGACCCCGTACTAAAAAAAGACCAACGATGGCGAGTGGTAAAATCAGACTAACTTCGGGGTTCCGGGCAATGATGGTCTCATCGACGATGGGTTTCATTAGCCAAGTGAACACGCCGGCACATAGCGCCTCGACAATCATGCCGAGGAATCCGAGCCCGAGGAATAACTGGTAGCGTTTGGCATAACCAAGCAAGCGCTTGTAGATTTGCCAGGGTGTTGCGACCTTTTTTTCTGCTGCCGTCATTGGGTTTTATTCTTCTCGGGCGTCGTGGCAATGGATAATTTTACAAAACCCAATTGGCCCAATGCATCCATAGCGGTGATGACGAACTGGTGCGGTGTACGTGCATCGGCACGAAGTACGACAGGCATGCTGCGGTCTTGCCCTGCCACTGCCAAGATGGCTTCTTTCAGCGAGCCAACATCGGATTTCAGCACTTCATTTTCACCAATGAAATAACGGCCTTCGGCATTAACCAATACGGTCAAAGGTTCGCCGGGGTCTTGCTTGGCCGAGGCTTGTGCCGTTGGCAATTGCAATTTCAGCGTGCTGCGCTGATTGAAGGTGGTGGTCGCGACGAAGAAAATGATCAGAACGAAAATGACATCAATCAACGAGGTGAGATTTATCTCGGGCTCGCTATCGTTCACTCGCGATGAAAGCTTCACGCCTGCTCTCCCTCGATTGCCGACTCCGGAATCCGGTTGTCGAGTACATCCATCAAGGCAATCGCTTGTTTTTCCATATCAATCACATATTCATTGATCAAGCCGCGGAAGTAGCGGTAGAACATTAATGCGGGAATTGCCAAGCATAATCCGCCAGCAGTACTCACCAGCGCTTGGCCGATACCGCCGGCTAGTTGGTTGGCGTCACCGATACCGGTTTTTAATATCGTCAAGAACATTGTGATAATGCCGAATACAGTTCCAAGCAAACCGAGTAATGGAGCCACGCCGGCAATGGTGCCAAGAGTATTGAGAAAGCGTTCCATTTTATGCACGACATGGCGGCCTACGTCTTCAACACGTTCTTTCATCATTGCTCTTGGCCTGTGCCGCATATCTAGTGCAGCAGCCAGTACCTCGCCTAGTGGCGAGTTGCGGCGTAAAACTTCAATATGCTTTGTATCGAGTTCACGGCCACGGGCCCATTCACGAACTTCCACGCCCAAACCCGATGGAAAGATTTCCTTTCTTCGCAGACTCCAAAAACGCTCCACGACAATCGCCATGGCGATGATGGCCAGAATAATGATCGGAATCATGACCGGGCCACCGGATTTAATCAGTTCGTACATTCATTCACCTTACTAATGACTACCGCCTAATAGGATAGCCTGAGTCGGTACTTTTCGGGGTATGCCAGTAGCGTGCACTGTTCTGGCGGCGACTTTCTCGCCATTCCATACCGTTTTTACCTAGCCGGATGCGCATCCAGCCATGCTGTGGGCTCGCCACGACCTCGATTTCGCGCTCTTGGTAGCGTTCGACCACACTTTGCCTTGGGTGGCCGAAACGATTGTCTGCACCGCTGGCGATAAGTGCCAGATTCGGTTTTACCGCATTCAGAAATTCCGGACTCGACGAGGTTTCGCTACCATGATGTGGAACCTGCAACAAATCTGCTCGTATTTTTTCGGGCTGTTCATTTATTAGGCGATATTCGATCTGTTTGCCAATATCACCGGTCAGTAACGCCACTTTGCCTCCAGCCTCGATGCGAAGCACACACGAGCTTTCGTTCGCCAGGTAGGGAAAGAAAGCTGGCGGGTGCAGAAATTCAAAATGAACGCCATCCCAAGTCCATTTTTGCGCAAGCAGGCATGGTGCTGCTGAAATTTTTAGCGAGCCTTCCGATGCAGTGACAGGCGTTTCGGAATAAGCCTTCATGACCGAGGCCAATCCGCCGGAATGGTCGTTGTCACCATGGCTGATAATAATTCGATCCAGATTTCTTACGCCGATGGCATGCAGTGCTGGAACGACGACAGATTCGCCTGCATCAAAGCCGCCGATCTTTGCAGGGCCCGCGTCATAAAGCAGGGCGTGGTTCTTGGTTTTGACCAGAACTGACAAGCCCTGCCCCACGTCGATCATGGATACATCGACTTCATCGTTTTCCGGGGTATCCATATGAGGGAATATGAGCGGCAAAAATAAGATGATCGCCAGCCACTTGCCGGGCATTGCTCGCGGCAGCAACAATACAAATGCAGCTGCCATCGCCAGGCTTAATGCAAGAAAGCTAGGCTCCGGTAAGCAGAGCATCGCCTGTGGCCAATCACTGATTTTTTCCAGACCCCACCAAAGCATGTTCATTGCCGAAGCGCTGAGTTTCCAGAAAAATGTGGCGGTACCGATATGTATGAAAGAAAACAAAAGGCCGAGCAATGCTAGTGGTACCACCACTAAACTAATCCAGGGAATGCCGACAATATTCGTCAATGGGCCTAGTAGCGATGTTTGGCCAAAAAACCAGAGTGACAGTGGCAATAGTCCAAGTAGCGAAATCCATTGCGACTGGAAGAATATTTTGAGTTGCTGCCTGCGAATTATGCTTGTCTGTCCAGGGTTTGCTGGAAGACACCAGACCAGCCAGGCGACTCCGACAAAGCTCAACCAGAAACCGGCCGACAAAACCGCTAATGGATCAAACAACAAGATGGCAATGAGTGCTAAGGCCAAAGATTGCGAAATTCTTATTGGTCTTCTAGAGAGTTTTGCCAATGCAACAACGGCAATCATTAAAAAAGTGCGGTAAGTCGGCAACGCAAAACCAGCCAAAGCGGTATAGATAAACGCAAGCAACATCGCCGACATCGCCATTGCCTGTATGCGTGGCCAAACGCGACCCAGTCGTGGGAATAAGAAATAAACCAAATAGCAGGATAAGGCGCCAAACCCAGCTACTAGGCCCACATGAAACCCCGAGATTGCGATCAGATGCGTAAGGCCGGTAGAGCGAAGAATTTGCCAATCATCATCGCTGAGTTGTCTGGTATCACCGAGGGCAAGCGCTTGGACGAAACGCGCTCGATCGTCGGGGATGGCGTCTTGTATTTGATGAGAAATATTTTCGCGCCAATAGTCTATTCCCTCGCCGGCTTTCAATCGCTTGGCGCCAGTATTTCGTTTGACATAGCCGGTGGCGGCAATATTCTGCTCAAGCGCTCTGCGTTCAAAATCAAAACCACCCGGATTTAATAAACCTCGAGGCGGCCTAAGTTGAATCTGAAATTTCCATGCACTGCCTGCTGTAAGTCCTGGCGCATCACCGTACCAACTTAAGCGTACTTTTTTTCCGACAAGCGTTTTATTGTTACTTTCTGCGATGTTAAATTCAAAGCGAACGCTTTCTTCGTCATGCAGCGGCAAGCCTTCAACTTGCCCAATTACTTCGGCATCAGTATTGCTTTGAAGCCGCTGGGACATCGACCATTGAGCATGCACATTGGCCAGGCCAATGCCGAATAGAAAAACGGCAAGGCAACGCAGGCAATCTGTGTATTTCCACCAAAACCATCCGCCCAACAGCAAGCTTGCAAGCGACAACCAAAGTGGCAATAAGTGCGGCCAGCTTTGCACCCAGCAAATACCGGCGACTAAAAACACCGCCACCGACAAACTCAGCGGCGGTATTTTTATGTTATCCATTATTCGCTATGTATCAATTCGCTGAGCTGACCTTGCGTTAGTTCCAAGGTACGCCCGAGTTTTTTCGCCAAACGTCGATCATGGGTAACCAGTACCAATGCAGTGCCTTGTTCGCGGTTTAACTCGAGCAACAAATCGAATACTGCAGCAGCAGTTTTTTCATCGAGGTTGCCGGTTGGCTCATCACCAAGTACGCAGGCGGGTTTAGTGACGAGTGCACGTGCGACAGCACAACGCTGGCGTTCACCGCCAGATAATTCGCCTGGCTTATGCTGCAAGCGATGTGCCAATCCGACACGTTCCAATAACTGTTGAGCTTCTTTTTTTGCGGTCGATACTTTTGTTCCGCGAATTAACAAAGGCATCATTACGTTTTCAACTGCCGTGAATTCCGGTAACAGATGATGAAACTGATAGACGAAACCCAGTGCCTTATTTCGTAAGTCGCCACGCGCGGCTTCCGATAGTTTCGAAATAGCTTGCCCGGCAACGATGACTTCACCCGAACTTGCACTGTCGAGTCCGCCGAGCAGATGTAGCAAGGTACTTTTACCGGCGCCGGATGCACCAACGATGGCAACGGTTTCGCCTGCCTTCACCGAGAGCTGCAGGTTTGAAAAAACCGGTGTTTTCAAACCACCTTCGGAATAAGTTTTACCCAGATTCTGGGCACGCAATACAATATCGGACATGGTGTTACTCATAACGAAGTGCCGTGGCGGGGTCAGTGCGTGAGGCGCGCAAAGCCGGATATATGGTGGCGATCAGGCACATCAGGAAAGACACACCGGCAATCGTGATAATGTCACTTCCAACGATATGGGTAGGCACGCCGCTGATGTAATAAACATCGGAAGGCATTAATTCACTACCGGTAATGCTTTCAATAAATTTGACGATGTAGGAAAGATTCAGCGATAGCAGGATGCCACCGATTACCCCGATCGTAATACCGAGCAAACCAATCACCATGCCCTGAATCATGAATATCTGCATGATATTTGCCGGTGATAATCCCAGTGTTCGCAAAATGGCGATGTCGGATTGTTTGTCCTGCACCAACATCACCAGCGATGAAACCAGATTGAATGCGGCGATGGCAATCACTAAGGAAAGCAAAATAAACATCACGGTTTTTTCCATTTTCAATGCTCGGAAAAAATTCGCATGGTCTCCGGACCAATCACGTACGCGATAATCACCTTTCATTTGGTCGGTTAGATCGCGGGCTACTTCCCAGGCATTCCATAAATCATCCAGTCGCAGTCGCACGCCGGTAACGTCATCGCCCATGCGGCCCATGCGTTGCATGTCTTGCATATGTACCAGCGCCAGACCGAAGTCATATTCCTGTGCGCCAGCTTCGAATATGCCGACAACATTGAAACGTCGCATCTTTGGCAAGACTCCGACCGGCGTTGCCGTGCGCTCGGCAATGAGCATCGTCACTTTATCGCCAACCGTAACGCCCAAATATTGTGCGAGCTCGGTTCCCAGGATGATATTGAATTCGCCCGGTTTTAGGTCCGAGAGTTTTCCTTCTTTCATTTTTTTATCTAAGTCAGAAACTTTTGGTTCCTGATCCGGCAATATGCCGCGAATCATTGCGCCCTGGTCTTCGTTTGCCTGCAACCAGGCCTCGCGTTCGACATAAGGTGCTGCACCCAAAACGCGTTTGTCGGCCTGTGCAATTTTTACCGCTCTTTGCCAGTCCTGCATGGGGCCGTCAAAACCGGAAATCGTCGCGTGCGATACGGTTCCTAAAATTCGGTTGCGTAATTCTTCCTGAAACCCGGTCATCACCGAAATTGTGGTGATTAAGGCCATTACGCCGATGATGATCCCAAGAATCGACGCCATCGAGATAAAGGAAATAAACCCATTGCGGCGCTTTGCTCGCAGGTAACGCAATCCGATGGCTAAAGCTAAAGGTTGAAACATTTCAATCCAATGTGAGGGGCGTTGCTGCTACCAAACGTAACAACCTGCGCTCGTTTCGGGTAATGGTGTCGGGAAGAAATACAAAATGTCGATTCTGCCGGGACGCATCCAAGGCGCTTATTATCCACAATGGCCCTTGTTGGTGACATCTTGGCTGAGTCAAAGACTCGCTTGAATGGCTAAAGTTCAAGCTAATTTGGTCGTCACCCGCCCGCCAGAACAGGCTGCAATGCGGGCTTTGCCCTAGATTTGATATTTGTCGGGTGCTTCCGTAAACCAATAGCAGGCTTAGCGGGATGGAAAAATACCAACGCAACGCGCTAATTCCAATCGATAGAATAGCCAATAGCATCAACGCAAATAATGTTGCTTGCAGATATTTTGATGGCCGCCAATCAAGGCGGCAATGCAGTAATGGCTTGGATAAGATCATTCAGTGCTGCGTCCCTGGGCTGCTCGCGCCCCATAAACCAGGCCCACAGCTTATCGTCTTCGCAATCGAGTAAATGTAGGAAAACATTACGCTCTGCCGTAGGCGCTTGTTGGAATCGTTGATCCAAATAGCGCAGCATTAATTGATCAAGTTCACGCATGCCGCGACGGCAGCGCCAGCGGAGACGTTTGATTTCGGGGTCTAGTTCTTCGCTCATCGTAGGTAAGCGACTGCCAGCATGAGCCAAATCGCCAGCAACACGGCAACGCTAGTAAGAAACACATAGAACCTGTGCATTACTTTGTTGTAACTGCATTGAATAATGCTGTGCACGACTCGAAGGGCGACATAAAGCCAAGCTAGCGCCAATAAAACTTGCCCTGCCTGCGGAGTCGATTGGGCAAAAAGCATCGCAGCATAGAAGAGTATCGGCGTTTCAAACAGATTCCGGAAATTATCGGATGCGCGGGTGTCCGGCATTTTCGCCATGAGTGCCGCCGAAGTGGCAATCGACTGCGGATGAATCTTGTTGGCTTTCATCTCGGCGATACGGCTCATCAACATGCGAATCATCACGCCGAACGTCAGTAGAACCAGCGTAAATGCCGGCAGGAAAAAGGCGGTGTTAATCATTGTGCCAACCTTGGTGATGAGTTTTCCGAATCATAACGTGTGCTTGCAATTGCTCGACAAGCTGAAGCATTTTGATGGTGCCAAATCGGTCAAGTACAGGCGAATTTCGCCACATCAAAATCATTTATGGCGAGCTGACAATTTCGGCACGATGCTTGTAGAAAGCCAGAATAGTATGGGCCGCATCATCAACTAATAAACGCCCCCAGAAGTTCGCATACCAGTTGAATTGGGTGCTCACTCGATAGGTGACTTTGATACTCAATCGAGTACCCCCCTTTTCCGGCGTTAGTAAATATGAGGTGTCTTCGAGATCAAAATATTTGCCGCCAATGACAACATGTTCATCAAGTGCATCGGGTGGAATGGCACCAGCAGGAAAAGAGTAGTTCCAGCGGATATAACGATTTTCCTGCCAGTGAGTAATGGGTTCGTCAAACCGCACACCTTTATCCCAACGCAATTTGCGTACCCTGCCCGTATCGGTTTTCACGGTTAATGCAGATTTTGGATAAGGTACGCCCATTTTATAGGCAAGCCCCTGCTGCATTTCCGTGGGTTGAATAGCCTCGGCATTATTGATCAAGTGCCAGATAACTTCAGGCTTTGCATTTATCCAAACCGAGGCATCGGATTTTTCGATCATGACTGGCATGGTCTGATTACGTTCCCAGCTACCCAACAGCAATGGCAACAGAAGTAGGGAATTCATAACGCCCAACGAACCCATTACTAAAAACAAGGGCGCTGCCATTGCGATACAAATACTGCCTTCTATTAGCAGTATTGCCGTACCCAGAATAAACATGAGTATAGGAATCCAAGGCGCGAACACGCTAAAGAAAAGGCTTCGCTTGTTGTCGCCCGGAAAATAGACCGTCAAAGCACCGATTATCAAGGGCACTAATACGATGAAAGAAGTCAGCATCGCTTCGCTAGCGGTAGTTGATTTTTCACCTGATAAAAAGAACGGCAAGCCAAATGCCAGCCTCATCAATAAGCCGTAGATTGCACCTGCAAGAAAGACATAGCGCTTTTTTATTCTGCCAGGCTGAGCAGGTGGCAGCGCTGGATTTTGCTCAGCCGGTAAATAAGGTGGCGGCTGGTTTATCAAGCACCACGCCTTTGCAGCATTAGCTTTTTAATTTCACCAATGGCCTTTGCAGGGTTCAGTCCCTTCGGACAAGTGCGTGTGCAGTTCATGATGGTGTGGCAGCGATAGAGTTTGAATGGATCTTCCAGATCATCCAGACGTGCACCGGTGTCTTCATCGCGGCTGTCGATAATCCAGCGATAGGCTTGCAGTAAAATTGCCGGGCCCAAATAACGATCGCCATTCCACCAATAGCTTGGGCAGGAAGTCGAGCAGCAGGCGCAAAGAATGCATTCATACAGGCCATCGAGTTTGTCACGCTCAGCCGGCGATTGCAGGCGTTCGCCACTCGCAGGCGTGGAGCTTTGCGTGCGAATCCACGGTTTGATCGATGCATATTGTGCATAAAAATGGGTCAGGTCGGGCACCAGATCTTTCACGACCGGCATATGCGGCAAAGGATAAATCGGCACTTCTTTCTTGCCACAATCACTAATGCCTTTTGTGCAGGCGAGCGTATTGGTACCGTCGATATTCATCGCGCAGGAGCCGCAAATGCCTTCGCGGCACGAACGACGGAAAGTCAGAGTCGGATCAATCTCGTTTTTGATCTTGATCAGGGCATCAAGCACCATTGGACCGCAATGATCCATATCCACGTCGTAGGTATCTACGCGTGGATTGGCATCATCGTCCGGATTCCAGCGATAAATCTTGAAGCTGCGAACATTCTTGGCAGCCGAATCAGCTGGAAAATGTTTGCCTTTGCCGATCTTTGAATTTTTTGGAAGCGTGAACTCTGCCATATTCTTATCCAATAATATTTTCAGGCGTAGGGGCGATTCATGAATCAGCCCTACGAAAAATCAATATTTCCGTTCCGCCGGTGGGATGGAATCCACTTCGGCCGTGAGTGAACTCATATGCACAGGACGGTAATCAATCGTGACCTTGCCCTTGTCGTCGATCCAACTCAGGGTATGTTTCATCCACTCGGCATCATTACGTGTGGTGAAATCTTCGCGAGCATGAGCGCCGCGTGATTCCTTGCGGTTTTCCGCAGATACCATCGTGACGACTGCCTGACCGAGCAGGTTTTGCAATTCCATGGTTTCAATCAAATCGGAATTCCAGATCAAGGAACGATCCGATACTTTCACATCGTCAAAGCTCTTGAAGGCTTCCTGGATTTTTGTGACGCCTTGTTGCAGCGTTTCGCCAGTACGGAATACAGCGGCATCGTTTTGCATGATGGACTGCATATTGTCGCGAATCTCGGCGGTTGGCGTGCCGCCATTGGCGTTACGCAATTTGTCGAAATTAGCGAGCGACTTGTCGCAAGCGCTGGCCGGCAGTGATTTATGCGGCATGTTGGGCTTGATGGTTTCGGCGGCACGGATTGCCACGGCACGACCGAACACCACCAGATCGAGCAAAGAATTCGAGCCCAAACGGTTGGCACCGTGTACCGAAACGCAAGCGGCCTCGCCAATCGAGTACAGACCGGGAACGACGGTATCTGGATTGCCGTTTTTCAGCGTTACTACTTCGCCGTGATAGTTGGTTTGCAAACCGCCCATGTTGTAGTGCACGGTTGGCAGCACGGGAATCGGTTGTTTGGTGACATCGACGCCAGCGAAGATTTTCGCTGTTTCGGAAATGCCCGGCAATTTCTTGTGGATAACGTCTGGATCAAGATGCGTCAGATCGAGATGAATATGATCTTTCTTCGGACCTACACCGCGGCCTTCGCGAATTTCTATCGTCATCGAACGGCTGACCATGTCGCGTGGTGCCAGATCTTTTACCGATGGCGCGTAACGTTCCATGAAACGCTCGCCTTGGCTGTTTCGCAGAATGCCGCCTTCACCGCGTACGCCTTCGGTGATCAAACAGCCTGCACCGTAAATGCCGGTCGGATGGAATTGTACAAATTCCATATCTTGCAATGGCAAGCCAGCACGTAATGCCATGCCGCCACCATCACCCGTACAGGTATGAGCGGACGTTGCAGAGAAGTACGCACGGCCATAACCACCGGTAGCCAGCACAACGCCGTGGGCGCGGAACAAATGCATCGAGCCATCGGACATATCGAGCGCAAGTACGCCACGACAAGCCCCCTCTTCGTCCATGATCAAATCAAGTGCGAAATATTCGATGAAGAATTTGGCATCGTGTTTCAACGATTGTTGGTAAAGCGTATGCAATATGGCGTGACCAGTACGATCCGCTGCGGCGCAAGTGCGCTGCGCTGGCGGGCCTTTTCCGTATTTGGTTGTCATGCCGCCGAATGGGCGCTGGTAAATCTTGCCTTCTTCAGTACGTGAGAATGGAACACCGTAATGTTCGAGTTCGATAATCGCTGGAATGGCTTCGCGACACATGTATTCGATCGCGTCTTGATCGCCTAGCCAATCAGAACCTTTGACGGTATCGAAAAAGTGATAACGCCAGTCGTCTTCGCCCATATTGCCAAGCGCGGCTGAGATACCGCCTTGCGCTGCAACAGTATGCGAACGGGTTGGGAATACTTTACTGATGCACGCGGTTTTTAAACCTTTCTCAGCCAGCCCAAAAGTAGCACGCAAACCTGCACCGCCTGCGCCAACGACGACCATGTCGTATTTGTGTTCGGTAATTTTGTACGCCGTCATGATGTTGTTCGCCTCAGGCAGAAAATACGATGCGGCCAATCGCGAGAATCGAGGCGATGGCGGCAATGGCGTATGCAAATTTAATAAGGATCTGAAGCGTCCACTCCATCCAGCCATGGACATAGTCTTCAACGACGACCTGCAGACCCAGTCGTGCATGCCAGAACATCGCGATAATGAAACTGACCAGCAGTGTTGCATTCAGAGGCTTGGCAATCGCAGCGCGAACCGTCTCTTGGTCTGCACCGATCAGGCTGACGGCAAA
Source organism: Arenimonas sp. (assembly GCA_039930825.1). GTDB lineage: Bacteria > Pseudomonadota > Gammaproteobacteria > Xanthomonadales > Xanthomonadaceae > Arenimonas. The sequence goes on along the minus strand of JBDTTC010000023.1, from coordinate 3,258 downwards.
GTAAATAAACCAAGGGGAAAGGAGCAACAACGCGATGGCAGTAACGCGTTGCATCCACCAATGGTTCACGCCGTCTTTTGCAGAGCCCAATCCGCGGGCGGTGGCTAATGGATCGCGCATAGTGCTCATAGTGCACCTCCACGCAGCGCCACAAACCAAAGCAAGGCCGTTAAAATCAGTGATAAGCCGACCACCACATAACCGGTCTTGACCACAGTTTCAATTTCCATACCCCAGCCGATATCCCACAGCAAATGGCGAATACCGTTGAGCAGGTGATAAATCATGCTGGCGGAAAAAGCGAACAAGGCGAGTTTACCGAACCACGAGGCAAGAAGCTGTCGGCCCCATGCAAAGCACTCTGTATCACTAGCAACGCTAATTAGCCAGGCTGCAACGAACAAGGCGCCAATGGCCAGAACAACGCCAGTAGCTCGGTGCGTGATAGACAAAACACTGGTGATTTGTGGTTTATAAATACCTGTGAACGGAGATAACGGTCGCTGTCTAGCTGCCATGGATACTCTCTCTGTAAGACGCCTAATCATAAGAATTCAGATGCGACAGTCGCGTCAAAAATCGATGCAACGACCGTTTTTTTCCCAGTCACCATAACGCGTTGGCTCAGGCCCTTTGCGGCCCCCTATTTCAGGCGGCAGCTTTGCATCTGTTTCTGCAGGAGCTTCCGAAGGCTCCTGCGGAATAATGTCGTCATCTGCTTCGGGTTTCTGGCCTATCATCTGTATTCTTTCTCGAAAGATGAATTTTAATTCCCGCGCCTATGTCCGACAAGCTGAATTTTTCACCCGAATCCCTGAGCAGACTGCAGAGCTATAGCCTTTTAGCGCTGGAAGGCCCTGACGCCGTGGCTTTCATCCAAGCGCAAAGCATGAATGATGTGAACGCATTAGCCGATGGCCAGTGGCATTGGAATGGACTATTGAACCCGAAAGGACGCTTGATTGCGCTATTTGCACTGGTTCGTATTCGAGCCGATTTAGTGTATTTGCTGATGCCCGATTTCCCCGCAGAAAAACTTCGAACGCATTTGCAACGTTTCGTTTTCAGAAGCAAAGTGAAACTGGTGCTTGATACCGGGAATGTTTTTGCAGCCGAATTCGATCTTGGAACGGGGGCGGATTTGCCGCGTGATTTTATAGTGGGTGATACTGAAAATGGCTTGGTGCTCGATTTCTCTTCCGACGCTATTTCCAGACGATTATGGATGCTGCCAATCCGTCTGGCTGCTGGTATTCCTTACAGCACCATCGTTGAAGCCAAATGGCGTGATGCCGACATTTCGCACGGATTGCCTCGGTTTTCGGAAACCCAGATTGAACTTTGGACCCCGCAAATGCTCAGTCTTGAACGATTGAACGCTTTCAGTCTAAAGAAAGGGTGTTACCCCGGCCAGGAGATTGTTGCCCGTACTCACTATCTAGGACAGGCGAAGCGTCAAACGTGTTTGGTGCAGGCAGAACATCTCGATGCACTGCTGGCCATCTACAGAGGACAGGAGAAGGTTGGGGAAATAATCTGTGTCAACTCGAAAGCGGATCGAGGCCTAGCTATATTGCAAAGTCTTGGTGATTCCGATTCGCTCAATAGCGGTGAAAACCGTGTGATGCCTTTACAAGCTTTAACAGGATTACAGCGACCTACATAACACTTTAGCTGCCTTTTGTTAGCACAAATATTGGCTTAAGGCGTATTCTTAACTATATTGAGATTCGAAGCAGGAGGAACAAATGGAAAATCCAAAGATTAAACATGCCGGTTTTTTGACTGGCCTACTATTAATGTTTGCATCCATGCAGGCCATCGCAGCGACTTACACACTGACGGTAGAGCCCAACTATCCACCTGCACAGGCACAGGAAGTCTATAAGCCTTTGCTTTCCTATCTTTCCAAGTCCACTGGCCAAACATTCGAACTAAAGATCGCACCAAACTACCACGTGCATTGGCGCGACATGCGAAGCAAAGCCAAAGTCGATTTTACCTTCGAAGAAGCCCACTTCACCGATTACCGTGCCAAGCGCCAACGTATGATTCCTTTAGTACGTGTGGTCGAGCCAACCAAGTACACTTTGTTGGTTAGCGATGAAATGGCTGCCGGCGGAGCCCAAGGCTTGATCGGTCACCGTATTACCAGTATGTCTTCGCCTAGCTTGGGTTATTTGTTGCTAGGTGAAATCTACCGTAATCCGATTGCTCAGCCAGAAATTAAATCGTTTGCCGCCAACCTGAAAGACGGCGTAGAAATGATTTTCGCCGGTGAGTCCGATGGCGCCATGGTGCCGAGTTATATCGCCGACCAATACAGCAATCTCCAGCCTGCGATGGTGACCCGCGAGCTTCCCGGCCGTGCATTGTCAGCTCACGAATCGGTTCCGGTCGATATTCGCAACGCGGTCAAGAACGCCATGTTGAAATTGCATCTGGACAATAATTTATATGATGTGATCAGCGAGCTGGGTACGGCCAAATTCGTACCAACCAATGCTGCGACCTATGCCGGCAGCGAAAGCATATTAAGTGCTGCTTACGGTTATGCACCACCTAGTTACATGAAAAATGCTCCCGCTCCGACCCCCGTGACTCCTACTGTAGCTCCTGCCAAGAAGCGCTAACTGCTTTTAGCAAGCCTAATAAAAACCCCAAGCAAGCTTGGGGTTTTTTTATGAATTCAACTTAGTGCCCAAGTTAGCCTTCAGTCTCGAAATAGATCAGGTCGTTGGCGTTAACCGCTCCCGACTGTCCCATGCTGATCGTGCCGGATTTACGCAGATGCAATTCGTCACGATGCAGACGGAGCTCGTCGTCATCGCCAAGCTTGATATAGGTAGCATTGGTTGAGCGGTCGGCAATCATGAAATGGCCGCGTTTGAATTCGATCTGAGCGTGGCTACGGCTTACCCAGTCAGCTTCAACCGTAAGATTATTATTGCCTTCCCGCCCCATCATGAAGGGCTCGGAATTCTGGTCGATTTCAATCAATTTACCGCGATGCCTCAAAGTCAGCTTGGCAACCGTTTCAACCGCTCCCGGTAAATCCTGCAAACGAATCGCGCTTTGCACCATTGTCATGCCAGATGTGTCTTCCTGCCAGATCACGTCAACGATATCGATGGGGAACAACTTGCCGTTAACGCGGGCCTTACCCAGGCTGCGGGTTTCAGGCATTTTCCCGGAAACCGATTTGGTCGTACTTAGGGTCGTAACGATTTGCTCGCGTTTTGCCAGCGAAGCCATTCT
>JBDTTC010000022.1:0-8456 GCA_039930825.1 Arenimonas sp. | reverse complement strand
CGGCCGCACGGCTTTGGTTGCCGTCGCAATGGCGCATGACTTCTTGCAGCAGGGGTGTTTCGATTTCGCGCATAACCACGTCGTGCAGGTCATCAACATCGGCACCATTCATGTCGTGCAGATAGCGGCGTACGGCTTTAGCGACGTATTCGCGTAAAGCGGGCTGCGGTTGGCTTGCCGGTGCAGGTTCTGCGCGTAAAGCGGGTGGCACGTTCAAAAGAAAACTCCGCGAAAGAAAATCTTGAAAAAACCGCTTCCTTGCGGGTACGCCATCAGATTTACGGCGGAGGGCGATTTTAGCCCAGAAATTTGTTTGGAACGGGATTTAACAAAATATTTTTTCAATTTTGCGGATCGTTCGTGCTTTATTACAAAGATGCTTAATTTCGCATCAATGAATCAATTACTTGCAGGGCGAATCTAAATCGCAAATAACGATAAAGCCGCTGAATGAAGTGAGAGTTTGTTTAATGAAATTCCAGCCGGAAGGCGACGGCATGTTTGCCTGGGTCCATGATTTCAAGCGTCAGGCTGGCTGATTGGCCCGGCATAATCAGTGGTGTGCTTGGTTCATTGCCCAGATATTCACGAGCCTGGAAACGCCGCAAGCCCAGGGGTTGGTCTTCAAGATCGGTCAATGCGACTTCCAACTGTGGCCATGCTTGTGCGAACGCAGCATCGTTACGAAAACTGGCGGTGAGCAAGAGAGCATTGGGTACCGATGGATGCGGACGGATATCGCGTGATGTTACGTGGAATGCTTTTGGTTCGGACCATGGCGGCAATGAACATCGCAATACGCCACACACCATCTCAAGTCTTGGACGCCAAACTGGATCGGTTGCAAGACGTATGCGGTCAGCAACGATGATTTGCAATAACAAAGCCAGCGCCAGCACAACCGTAAGTGCTGCCCAGCGCCAGCGACCGGACCTGTTTATGGCGACTGGTTCTTCAATAAAACTGGGTGATGTTTTTTTCATGATGTTTTGCGGCGACCTGTGATGCGCATCCAGTCTTCCAATTGGGTGGCTTGCAGATCATCAAACCATTGCGAATATTGTTCCAGCAATGCCGCTTCCTGTCCTTTCAATATTCCGGAAAGCGCAATTAAACCGCCCGCCTGTGTGCGTTTTGCCAGAATAGGCGCGAGGCTTTCCAGTGCCGAAGCCAGAATATTCGCAACCACTACCGGATACTCTGCTTCCGGTTCTTGATCAGGTAAATATACCGTCAGTTTTTTCAGCACGTCGTTGCGTTCGGCATTGTCATGGCTGGCGATCAGAGCTTGTGGGTCGTTATCGACACCAACCGCCAGTTTTGCCCCCAGCTTTAATGCCGCCAATGCAAGAATTCCGGAACCGCAACCAAAATCGAGTACGACTTTGTTTTTCAGATCCAGCCCATCTAGCCATTGCAGACACAGTGAAGTGGTCGGATGCGTGCCGGAGCCAAATGCCAAGCCAGGATCGAGTCTAATGAGCACCTGATCTTTTGCCTCGTCGGGAACATCAAGGTTCCAAGGCACGATCCAAGTACGTCCGCCAAATTTCATCGGCTTAAATTGGTCCAGGCAGACGCGCTCCCAATCTTGATCTTCCACTCGCGTGAAATACGCCGAGCTAAGGTCGAGTTGTTCATCGAATGCTTCCAGACTTTGCAGCAGCAAATCTTCGTTGCTGTCAGCGTCGAATAGCGCAGTAATGATGATTTCAGGCCAGAGTGGTGTTTCACCGACGCCCGGTTCCAAAATGGCACGCTCATTTTCCGCATCGGCGGCATCAAGCAGGGAAACGGAATGCGCACCGCAATCTTGCAGGGCAAGTTCCAGGCGCGATTCATCTTGGGCGCGGCAACGAAGCGAGAGTTCTAACCAAGGCATGTGGTGGGTTCAACAAAACGTATCTGTGGCTATTATGAGGCTCTTGATGAGCATTGGCGACAGACCGGTTATACTCGTCCCATGAAAATAACCCGCAAATTGCTGAATATTCTTCTGGTCACCGCGCTGCTTGCTTCATTGGCTGCCTGCGGCAATAAAGGCGCTCTGGTGCATCCAGACAAAGCAAAACCTGCTGAAGAACCTGCGGCTTCGAGTAACTGAGGTTCCCGTGTCCCTGCGTTTTAGCAAAATGCACGGTGCCGGTAATGATTTCGTGTTGCTGGACCTGCGTGACGGTTCGCCATTTCCCGATGCTGCCACAGCCCAGGCTATCGGTGATCGACATACCGGTGTTGGCTTCGATCAACTGCTCACGATAGAAAAATCGGATTATCCAGATTGCATAGCCCGTTACCGGATTCTGAATTCTGACGGCACGCCGGCGCAGCAATGCGGCAACGGCGCGCGTTGTGTCGCGGCGTGGGTCAAGCGTGCCGGGATGACAAGCGCTTCGAATTTTTTACTCGACAGCCCGGCCGGCATTATCAATGTGCAGTGTTTGGAAAGTGAACGCTATTCCTTGCTGATGAGTGTGCCGGATTTCGTGCCGGCGACCATTCCATTCATCACTGACAAAGCCGGTCCTTACTATTGTTTGACGATGGAAAATGAAAACATCGAGTTTGTTCCAGTGTCGATGGGTAATCCGCATGCCGTGATTCAAGTCGACGATGTTGCCAATGCGGCGGTCGAAAGTCTTGGAAAAGCCTTGCAGGTAAGTCCGCATTTTCCGGAAAGCGTGAATGTCGGTTTCGCACAAATTATTTCACCTGCGCATATCAAGCTAAGGGTCTATGAACGCGGTGCCGGAGAAACCTTGGCCTGCGGCAGCGGTGCCTGTGCTGCGGCTGCCGCTTTAATATCGCTAGGCAAGCTTGAATCGAATGTACGGGTGAGTTTGCCCGGTGGCGATTTGCAAATTGAATGGACAGACAAAGACGCGCCGATACGCATGAGCGGTCCGACGGCTTTTGTTTTTGAAGGAGAGTGGTTGTGATAACGACAGATGAAAAATCCGAGCGTATCAGTGCGCATGAAGTGGCAGCCTGGTTGCGTCGCCACCCGAAATTTCTCGACCAATATCCGGATTTGGCGGTGTCATTGGTGGTGCCGCGCGAAGAGGGCAAGGCCGCTTCGCTGGCGAGCTATCAATTGGATGTATTGCGCGATAAAAACCGTGAACTGAATCGGCGTCTAAATGAACTATTTGCCAATGCGCAGGATAACGAACGCCTGGCGGTTCGCACACATCAACTCACGCTCGCATTGATGCGTGCCAGAACGGTGGCTGAAACCTGGAATGCCATGGTCGCAGTACTAGGCGAAGACTTTCAGGGCGATGCCATTCGTGCGATTTTGTTTACCGAAGTCAGTGGCCTGGAGCAGGCAGAGTGGTGGCAAATATTGCCAACGCGCGCGAACGCATTGCTCCCGTTCAAGGATTTTATCGCTGCGAACGAACCGCTCTGCGGGCGCTTGAATCAGGACAAGCTCGATGTGTTGTATTGCGATGCCCAATTGTTGCCGGCATCTTGCGTATTGCTGGCAGTTAGCGGCCACGGCATTTTATGCGTGGGCAGCCAGGACGCGAATCGTTTCTATCCGGGCATGGGGACCTTGTTTCTACGATTGATGAGCGAAGCTTTGGTTGCGGCACTGGCACGTTTTGATTAGCGAAGGGGCCCCTACGAAAACCATGCAATGGCGCAGCTTGAACTAATACAAACGATTGAAAATTTTCTCTCGCATTTGCGAGTCGAACGTCGCTTGTCATCAAACACGACCGAAAGCTACCGACGTGATTTGTTCAGTCTGATTGAATGGATGCCATCAGCCGGATTTTGTGCCTGGCAGGATTTGAATGGCGAAGCACTGCGTGGATTTCTCGCTAGCGAACATCGCCGGGGTTTGGGTGCAAAAAGTTTGCAACGCAGATTGTCGGCTTGTCGTTCACTGTTTCAATGGCAGTTAAAACATGGCGAATTGAAAGGCAATCCGGCGCAGGGCATTCGTGCACCCAAGGCTGCGCGAAAATTGCCGCAAGTGCTCGATCCCGATGAAATGGCACGGCTGGTCGAAGTGCCGACAGATACCGAGCTGGGAAAACGTGATCGTGCAATGCTGGAATTGTTTTACTCCTCCGGGCTGCGTCTGTCCGAATTATGTAGCCTGCATTGGCGGGACCTGGACCTGGCCGATGGCTTGGTACGCGTGCTCGGAAAAGGTTCAAAGACACGCATCGTACCGGTCGGAAAATTCGCTCGGGAAGCCCTCGAAAATTGGCGTAAAGAATCTTCCGGAAAACTGGATAAACCGGTTTTCCCTGGACGAAACGGAACCATTACACCGCGCGCCGTGCAATTACGTTTGCGACAACTAGCGCAAAGTCAGGGCATCTGGAAGCGCGTGTATCCACATTTAATGCGACACAGTTTTGCCAGTCACGTGCTGGAATCTTCGGGTGATTTGCGTGGCGTGCAGGAATTGCTTGGCCATTCTGATATCGCCACCACACAGATTTATACGCATCTGAATTACCAACATCTCGCCAAGGTTTATGACGCCGCGCATCCGCGCGCACGCCGTAAATCGAGTGACAAATAAATGAAACCAACCGATATTATTTTTCATCGTGCATCGCATGTACTTGAAGTCGCTTTTGAAAATGGCGAGCGTTACAAGCTGCCTTGCGAATATTTACGCGTTGAATCGCCCTCGGCGGAAGTACAGGGCCATGGCCCCGGGCAGCGGATATTGGTGCCGGGCAAAAAGCATGTGAACATCAATTCCATTGAACCAGTGGGTAATTACGCCGTGCAACTGCATTTCGATGATGGCCACAACACCGGCATCTTCAGTTGGACTTTATTGCGCGAATTGGGACAAGGCTTTGATGCCCGCTGGGGCGCCTATCAGGCCGAACTGTTGAGCCGTGGCTTGAGTCGCGAGCCTTAAGCCATCTCCCCTGTTGCGTCAAACCAGTAGGAGCGTCCTTTAGGCGCGACAGCTTACTGCCCAATGGCGGTGTTCTCGGCGCATAATATGCCCATGAACCAAGACCCCAAAAATCAAGCAGCACCTGATGCCGACACTACCCATTTCGGTTTCCGCGACGTACCTGTAGGCGAGAAACAAAAACTGGTCGGCCAGGTGTTTTCCTCGGTCGCTGCCAAATACGATTTGATGAATGATTTGATGAGCCTTGGCGTTCATCGAATCTGGAAGCGTTATTTCGTCGGCACCTCGGGTGTGAAACGCGGTGACCGCATTCTGGATCTGGCCGGCGGCACCGGTGATATCGCGATGTTGTTGCATGAGCGCGTTGGTGATACCGGCGAAGTGATCATCGGTGACATCAATGCTTCGATGCTGAGCGTGGGGCGTGATCGTTTGAACGACAAGGGCTTGGTACGCGGATTGCAGTATGTGCAATTGAATGCCGAAAGCCTGCCGTTTCCCGACAAGAGTTTCGATATCGTGACGATTGCATTCGGTCTGCGAAACGTTACCGATAAAGCAAAAGCGCTGCGTGACATGCATCGCGTACTGAAAGTCGGTGGTCGCGTGCTGGTACTGGAATTTTCGCAGGTGAAGCCGGAATGGTTTCGCCCGATTTATGATTTCCATTCATTCAAGGTACTGCCGAAGCTGGGCAAACTGTTCGCCAATGATTCCGATAGCTACCAGTATCTGGCCGAATCTATCCGGAAACATCCGAACCAGGAAAGTCTGCAGACCATGATGAGTGAAGCCGGCTTCGAACGCTGCAGTCATCGCAATCTTAGTGGTGGCATCGTTGCCATTCACAGCGCCTATCGTGTTTGAAAAACCAGAATACTAGAAGGAATTTTATGCGTTTATTTGCCGCCTTATTGCTACTGTCGATTGCCCCCACACTGCCGGCAAAAACGCTTGCAAAAATCGAAGACCGTCGCAATGACGAGCACAGTTATGCAGAACCAAGCAAAGTGGTCGTGAAAGATATCGCGCTCGACTTGACGGTAGATTTCGACAAGAAAATTCTGGATGGCAACGCCAATCTGAGCCTGGCATGGGCCCCGAATAAACAAAAACATATTCGTACCAACGTGCAGCTGGTGTTGGATACCCGTGACTTGGCCATTACAAAAATCGAAGGCACAACCGGCCGCATGGCCTGGCAGCCATTGAAATATAGTTTGGCGCCGCGGGATGATATTTTCGGCAGCAAATTGACCATCAATATGCCGCAAACTTTCAGCAATGTTCGTATTACTTATTCAACTTCACCGAATGCATCGGGGCTGCAATGGCTAGATGCACCGTTAACGGCCGGCAAGAAGCAAGCGTTCATGTTCAGCCAGTCGCAATCGATCCATGCGCGTTCCTGGGTGCCCTTGCAGGATACGCCGGGTGTTCGCTTCACTTATTCCGCGCATATCAGAACACCGAAAAGCGCGATGGCCTTGATGTCGGCCGACAACGCGGTGGATGCCGTCCGAGACGGTGATTATTCCTTCCGTATGCCGCAACCAATTTCGTCTTACTTGCTGGCGATTGCTGCAGGCGATTTGGTATTCGAACCCATTTCCAAGCGTGCCGGTGTCTGGGCAGAACCTTCGGTAGTAAAGAAGGCCGCCTGGGAATTTGCCGATACCGAAAAAATGATTGCTGCAGCCGAAAAACTTTATGGACCGTATCGCTGGGGACGTTACGACATTCTGGTATTGCCGGCATCGTTTCCTTTCGGTGGTATGGAAAATCCGCGCCTGACTTTCGCAACGCCAACCGTGATTGTCGGCGACCGTTCGCAAACCAGTTTGATTGCGCATGAATTGGCACACTCCTGGTCCGGCAATTTGGTGACCAATGCGAGCTGGAAAGACATGTGGTTGAACGAAGGCTTCACCACCTACGTGCAGGGCCGTATCGTCGAAGAAGTGTATGGCAAGGAATTGGCCGACATGGAAGACGTCAATGGTGAATTCGATGCCCGTGGCGAAGTGGCGACCCTGGATCCGAAAATGCAGTTGTTGGCATTGCCGGCGATGCCCGGGCTGGATCCGGATGAAGCCTCTAGCGATATAGCTTATGAAAAAGGTCAATGGTTTCTGACCTTCCTTGAGCAGCGTTACGGTCGCGATGTTTTCGATCCATTCCTGCGCTCGTGGTTCGATGAGCATGCATTCAGTACGGCGACCACCACGGACTTCGTCCAATTTTACAGAAAGAATTTACCGAGCAAGAAACCAGGCGCTGTTACCGACAAGGAACTGAATACCTGGATATACGAGCCGGGAATTCCAGACTTTGCAATCTCAGCGGTTTCACCGCGTTTCGAAGCCGTTGATTCTGCCCGCGTGAATTGGTTGGCCGGAAAGTTATCCGTGAAAAAAATTCCGGCGAAGATGTGGAGCACGCAAGAATGGACTCACTTCCTCGATAATTTACCCAAAACGCTGCCAACAAAAAAACTGAAAGAACTCGACGCGGCTTTCAAATTGACCGGTACGCCGAATGGTGAAATTGCCATGCGCTGGTATCCCATCACGATTCGCAGCGGCTATGTGAAGGCGCGCCCGGAAATTGCCACGTTCCTGAATAAAGTCGGGCGTCGCAAGTTGATCATCCCGAGTTACACCGCTTTGACCGAGAGCAAAGACGGCCTAGCGTTTGCCAAACAGGTATTCGCAAACGCCCGCCCGGGCTATCACCCGATCACGATCGGCACGGTAGAGGCTTTGCTCAGTAAAGCCAAGCCATAATCGCTTGATGAAAGCAAAACACGTTCGCCGTATTGCATGGGTCGCCGGCATTGGTTTGTCGGTGGCAACGGTCAGCACAGCCTTGCTGATGCCGGAGCAATTCTTGCAAGCGGAGTTTGCCCGCTTGCGTTGGCTGGCTGGCGCCGATGTAAACAGTAAAATCATTGCCAATGAACCCGATTACAAATGGGTTTATTTGCGGGCCGGTTTTACCGATGAAAACAGTGCGCAAAAACCCTTGCTCTTCCTGGTGCATGGTTATACCGGCAGCAAGGAAAATTGGTTGCTGGTCATGCGTGAACTCGGAAAAAAATACCGGGTAGTCGCCCCAGACTTGCCGGGCTGGGGTGAAACAACAAGATTGGAAAATGCCGACTATGGCGTAGTCGCACAAAGCGAACGACTGGGCAGATTTATTGAATCCTTCAATGAGCCCCGCAATATTCTGGTCGGTCATTCGATGGGCGGCCATATCGCTGGCTTGCTGGCAGCAAAAAAACCGGAATTGATTTCTAAACTGGTCCTGATGTCGGCGGCCGGTGTTGAATTCGAACAAAATGATTTCGCCCGTTCCGTTTTGAGGGGCGGTAATCCGTTCGAAGTAAAAACCCGCGAACAATTTCACGCACAAATGCGTTTGGTATTTACCGACCCGCCGTTCGTACCGTGGCCCTTTGATGAAGCGATGGTGCAGCGCCGTCGCAAAGATGCCGCGTTTGAAGCCAAAGTACTCGACAGCATCGGTCGCGGCGACGAAGTGATTGCCTTGC